>JAJFUL010000174.1 GCA_021372425.1 Spirochaetaceae bacterium | reverse complement strand
AGAATTCTGCGATTCCTTGACCTTCACCGTCCATAGAACTTTCTCCCAAAGGATGCTGTTGCGGCTCGGCGATTCGGTATATCGAAAAAGCAATGGCTTTACCCCCATGTCCCTGGTATGGTCTTGTCCTTAGTATAGCGGTATCGATTCTGACTTGTCAAAAAGGAGCCACCCGGCAAAAGGCCAGCGGACATGAAAAAGCCGTCCAGTCATACCGGACGGCTTCCTTCTTGTCGCCAGGCGCCTTGCGCCAGGTTTTAGTTTATATCCGCTTATTGATTACTGAGCGACAGCGGTGAATCCAGCAGCCTCGAGAGAAGCCTGGAGCGTTGCGATTTCGTCTTTAAGAGCAGTGAGCTTGTCTTTGGCACCGGCATAATCCTGTGCATCGTTGGCAGCAGAAGCATCGGTGATGGCCTGCCCTTCGGCAGCGACCTGGGCGGTGATGGCATTCACATCAAGACCGGCTTTCTTGGCTTTCTTGGCCTGGCCGGCAGCAGCTTCGGATTCGGACTTCACTGTGGTGAAAGCGGTCTGGACATCGGTAATAAGGGTTGCAACTTCGCCCTTCACGGTCTCGACGTTGGTTGCGGCGGCACTCTTGGCTGCAGTTGCTGCGGTGTTGAATGCTTTGACCAGCTCATTAGTCTGCTTGTAGTCTTTTCCGGACGTTTTGGCATCCTGGGCTGCAATTTCGGCATCGAGAGCAGCTTTCGCATCGACGGCGGCCTGATATTCGGTCGGAGCATATACATCGGCCTTTGCGGTCTCGGCTTCGGTCATGATAGCGTTGGCGGCATCAATCTCTTTCTGGGGAAGCTTGGCTGCGCAGGAAACAACAAGAAGCGCTACGAGGGCGAGAGAAACTACCTTAAGGTACTTCATAAAAGAAAACCTCCGAAAAACTCAAGCTGGCGGAAGCGGTAAGGGGGCACACACGATGTCGATAACTTGCCTTCTTCGGCACCAGTTGAGCAAAGAGTACCTGTTTATGCAAATTATGTCAATATATGCGAAATGTTTACTGATTCTGCGAAGTATTCATAAATATCGCCTCCAAAATGACTTGCAGAATTGGAAAATCCTTTTGGCAGGAATTGGGCTTTTCGTCATTTCATTTGCATCCTGAAGGTTTCACGGATAGAATGACCGGATCGGGGGATACCAATCATGGCAAAATTCAGATCCAATCCAGGCCCTGCACTCCTGCTCTTCCTCCTGGCGTTTTCAGGCAGGGTATGGACCCAGGAACCAGCGCTTCCCACCATTCCCGAGACCGCCGCAAGGCCGAGAATCGCTCTTGTACTGTCCGGAGGATCCGCATTCGGAATGGCACATGTCGGCGTGATAAAAGTGCTCGAGGAAGCGGGTATTCCCATCGACATGGTCATGGGCACCAGCATGGGCTCAATCGTGGCCGGTCTGTATGCAGCCGGCTATTCCCCCGCCGAGATGGAAAAAATAGTGACAGGCATCGACTGGAACGCCGTCTTCATGGATAGCAAGGCGACGGCGGAAGATCGATACGAATACGAAAAAAGAGCCGGCTACGTAGCCCAACTGGGCTTCGGCAAATCCGGACTGGCCATCGGCGAAGGCTTTTTCACGGGCCAGAATGTGCTCACCCTCTTCACGCAACTGACGCTTCACAACCTCGTCATAAGGGACTTCGATGACTTCCCCGTCCCCTACCGGGCGGTGGCTGCCGATATCGCCAATGGGGAGAAGATTGTCTTTTCCGAAGGTTCGCTAGCCGAAGCCATGCGCTCTTCCATGTCGATCCCTGGCGTATTCAAGCCTTACATAGTGGACGGACGCCAGTTGGTGGATGGAGGGATGGTAGACAATCTGCCTGTGGACTTGGCCAAGGAAATGGGAGCCGACATCGTCATTGCCGTCGAGTCGAGGGGATCGAGCGACAAAAGCCAGGAGTCCCTCAACAATGCGCTTTCCATAGCGGGCCAGACCTTCAACCTTTTCATAGAGCAGAATATGACCTCCAACAGGCAGATGGCCGACCTGCTGATAAAGCCTGACCTTTCCATGTATACGACCATGAGCTATGGCGAAGCCGCTGGAATCATCGCCCAAGGCGAAAAATGCGCCAGGGAAGCCCTGCCACAGATAAAAGCCCTCGCCGCCAAAATCGCAGGATCAAGAAGCCTGGTGAATCCCGAGCAGGAGCCGAACAGGAAAGCCTTGTGCGAACCACCAAGAATCAGCTCGCTCACGTTAAGAGGCGGGAGCGAGACTGAACAGGATTTCGCCCGAGCCGAATTCCGGGAACTTGTTGGATCAGTGCCCTCGCGCGAAGCTGTCGGGCTTGCAATAGACAGAACCTACGCGACCGGCGAATTCGACTTGGTCAAGCTTGACCTGGAACCTGCCGCCTCAGGCGAGGCGGAGCTCGTCGTCAGCCTGGTGCCAGCCACCAAGCCCAAAGATGCCCTCCTCTTCAATTTCGATATGGATACGATTGTATCAAGCCAATCATCCATAGACCCGACACTCTCTGTCGGCCTTCTGTTCCGTGGATGGACGACAAAAAATTCGGCCATGTTCATCAAGGCTTCAGCTGGTTCAGGAATAGATCTTTATTCGGAGTACTTTCAGCCTATTGGTTCATTTTTCGCGATGCCCTGGCTCCGTTTTGACATTGGCCGCGACAGCTGGATCCTTGATACCCTGAAAATTTCAACCTTGTACCGGACATACGGAGGGGGCCTATGGCTAGGACTCGCCTTAGGCAGCCATAGCGACCTGAGAATCGGGGCCTCGCTGGAAAGCGTCAAGGATGGCAGCCGCGCATTGGTGCCGGTCAATGAGCGTCTCCTGGCCCTTCGCTCTGCATACCATTACGACAATCGATCCAGCATCGTGTTTCCGGAACGCGGATGGTCGCTCCTTGCCTACGCCAGTTGGGCGAACGCCGCAATCGGCAGCGAAATCCCCTTCCTGCAGGCCGAGGCAGACTTCGAGGCAGCCCTGCCGCTTGGGCAAGCGACGACGCTCGGGATCGCGGCGTTCGCCGGAACTGATTTTGCCGGCATCATTCCGGGCGCACCAAACGTAAGCAGCTCCCGCTATTTCACGCTCGCAAGACAGGGCATGTTCTATGGCATCAACGATACCGAACCCCAGGGTACGGGAGATACGCTCGCAGGAATCGGCCTCGAAGTGCGCCACAAAATTGGCCGCATCAATCCAATTCTGGGAGGCGACATCTACCTGATGGCGAATGCCAGCGTGGGCACCGCTGACTGGTATGGCGACAGCACGGTCGAATATCTTCCGCTGCGCTATTCAGGAACGCTGGGCGCGGGTCTCCGCCTCAGCTCGCAGATGGGCATATTCGCTGGTGCAGGTATCGTGGGGATTTCGAATACGGTACAGCCCGCGTTTACTCTCATGATCGGCTCCTTCGAGGACAAACTGGAGGATCGGCGCTGAGACTCCTGTTCCAGCTGCCAATATTGTCAATTTGGTCCTTGTGTTTGCCTCTGCAAAAGAAAAGGCCGCCAGAATTCCCTGGCGACCTTTTTGTGCGGCGAAGAAGACTTGAACTTCCATGCCTCTCGGCACTAGCACCTCAAGCTAGCGTGTCTACCAATTCCACCATCGCCGCGCAG
>JAJFUL010000188.1 GCA_021372425.1 Spirochaetaceae bacterium | reverse complement strand
AATTTCGGAGCCTCGGGCGCTCTCCGCCAGCAAAGCGAATCGGGAGCCCAGGTTGACGTCTTTTTCTCCGCCGCGAGTGAGGATGTGGATCGCCTTGAACAGGCCGGGCTCGCCGACAAGGCATCGAGGGTCAACCTCCTTACCAATGCAATCGTCCTCGTGGGAGGAGACAAACAGGCGAAACCCACCACTCAAGAGGAGCTGAAAACGCTTCTCGGCTCGGCATCGCTCCTGGCGATCGGCAACCCGGATTCCGTTCCAGCCGGGCGCTATGCGGTACAGGCACTGAAGTCACTCAACCTTTACAGCATCGTGGAGAAGAAACTCGTCCTTGGTGGGAATGTCCGCCAGGTGCTCCAGTATGTGGAATCAGGCTCAGCCCCGCTCGGTATCGTGTTTGCGACCGATGCCCTTTCGGTCAAAGCGGGTAGCCCTGTCATACGCCTCTATGATTTCCCCGACAGCGCGCTTACTACTCCTGTTCTCTATCCGGCCATCGTGATTTCGACGTCCGGGAACAAGACGGAAGCCGCAAAGTTCATCGCCTTTCTCCAGACAAAAAGCGCGCAGAATGCTTTCGAGAAGCTTGGTTTTGGAATTGTCGGAAACAGATGAACCCGCTCGAACCTATACTGCTCTCCCTTCGCGTAGCGACCATCGCCACTGCCATCTCATTTGTCATGGGTCTGGGATTGGCGAGGCTGCTTACACGAAGGCCTGTCCCGCTCAGCTTCCTGTGGGAGGGGCTCATTCTTCTTCCCATGGTGTTTCCGCCGACCATCACTGGCTACCTTTTGCTCCTTCTCCTTGGAAAACGGGGGCCAGTGGGGTCCCTGCTTGATTCAATGGGGATCCATGTTGTCTTCACATGGCCGGCTGCGGTCATTGCATCGGTCACGGTTTCGCTGCCGCTCATGTATCAAAACTGCAAAGCAGCACTTCTCGGCGTGAATGGACGCTACGTTGACGCCGCACGCACGCTCGGCCTCTCGGAAGGGGCCATTTTCAGGCGGATCGTATTTCCTCTTGCCTTGCCGGGCATATTGGGCGGAATTGCGCTTTCCTTTGCACGGGCACTGGGGGAATTTGGAAGTACGCTGATGATAGCAGGCAATATTCCAGGGCGTACACAGACAATGCCACTGGCGCTGTACAGCGCCGTCGAGGGCGGCAGGACCAGCGAGGCAAATGTCTACCTCCTCGTCACCGTGATCCTGTCATTCGCCCTTATTTCGGTGGTTGGCATCTGCCAGCGAAGGACGACGCCGAGATGATACGTGCGAATTTTGTAAAAAGGCTGCCGCTCTTTACCCTCAAAGTCGGTTTCGAGGCCGACAGGATGACGACAATACTTTGGGGAGAGTCGGGCGCGGGCAAAACGAGCATCCTGGATTGTATTGCGGGAGTCAAATCACCGGATTCGGGAGAAATCGAGCTGAATGGGCGGCTTGTCTTTTCTTCAGTAAAGGGCATCGATGTGCCGCCTCGAGAACGGCAAATCGGGTATGTCTTCCAGGATTACCTGCTTTTCCCCCACTTGTCCGCAGAAGGCAATGTCGCCCTGGCGCTTCCTTCAAAGGAAAAGTACAAGGCGCAGGAATATCTTGAGCGCTTCGGTCTCCTCAAGCTGAAAAACCGTCGCCCCGGCCAGCTTTCAGGAGGCGAACGTCAGCGTCTCGCCTTGGCGCGGGCTCTGGCTACGGCGCCGCAGCTCCTTCTTCTGGACGAACCATTCAGCGCACTGGACCTCAAGACGCGGGAGCAAACCTATCGGGAATTCATCGCCTTGCGCGACGAACTGGGTATATGCACAATACTGGTTACACACAGCAAGACAGAGGCGGATATGCTCGGCCAGCAGGTCATAGAAATCCGGGAAGAACTGGGGCCGGCGGGCGAGTACGAGCGCGTCGCCGGTTCGGAGTGCGCAACAGCGCAGGAGAGAGCATGAGTAGAGAAATCTTCGGTGAGCTTGCAAAAAACCTGGGGCCTGCCGCCATTGCGGTCATTGTCGGTGTCCGCGGCTCAGCGCCTCGTCATCTCGGCACCATGATGCTGTTCAGGCCTGATGGATCCCTGGTCGGTACGGTTGGAGGCGGCAAGGTGGAACTTGCAGTAGCCGAGGCGGCGTCGCGCTGTCTGGCTTCGGGAACTTCGCTCGGCCTGGAAGTCGAGATGACCGGAACCGAAGCGACAGGGAGCCAGGCGATCTGCGGTGGGGTCGTCGATTTGCTGATCGGATACATTGCCGATCCCGCACCATATGCCGCCGCTGTTGCGGCGCTTTCAGCCGGAACCGGGATTGTCCTGGCTATCGGCCTTCTGCCTCCGGGAAAATCGATGCCTGGTGAATTGGCCCAGGCAGTATATGACTGGAACGGCACACTGATTGCCGGAAACGAAAATGCCACGGACAGTGCGTCCGTCGCTGCGGCAGTGGCTTCCGACTCGGGATTCGCTATGAATGAGGCTGTCCAAAGGGCCTATATTTGCACAAGGCCGGCCGAAAAGCTACTCATCCTGGGAGGGGGGCACGTGGGACTCGCTATTGCCCGTTTCGCGACTGACCTGGATTTCCGCGTCTTTGTCGGAGACGAGAGGCCTGAGTTTGTCTTGCCCAGCCGCTTTCCTGCAACCGTCATGCCGATTTGCGGGCCGTATCGGGACATAATCGAAAACTTCGATTTTGGCGATTCCAGCTACATCGTTGTTGCCACTCCAAGCCATCAATCCGATCTGGCATGCATGGAAGCGCTCATGGGGCGCGGCTGGAAATACCTGGGCTTCGTCGGCTCAAGGCGGAAGACAAGGATGATATTCGAAAAGCTGGTCGACGAGGGCTTCGACCGGGATGAGGTCTATGGCCTGCGAGCCCCGATTGGCATTGATATCGGGGCGGAAACACCGGCAGAAATCGCGGTATCCATTCTGGCAGAGATCATCGCCGTACGAAGGAACTCGGCTTTTGTGGACAGCATCGATCAGGATCGGACCAGGCGCCGGACATGAGCGAAGTAGACATGGCCAGCATCAGCCTGACGCAAGCTCTCGGTATCGGGTCGGGCATGACGCGATTCCCCGCGACAGTTGCGTTTGTTGGTGCCGGAGGCAAGACAAGCGCAATGTTCGCCATTGCAAATTCTGTTTCATCTTGCCGGATTATCATAACGACGACAACCCACATCAGGGATCCGCGTTCTGAAAATGCGCATACTGGAGCCCCGGCCGGCAACCGGCAATTCGGGCAGGTGATCATTGACCCGGAGCTTGCCCACGCCGCTACCGGATCAATGCATCCCTTCTGCATGTCCCCTCTGCCCGGCAACCCGATAATCATTGCATCTCAAGCCTTGCCTGAAGAAGACAAGCTTGCCGGGATTCATCCTGCCAGGGCGGAGGAGCTCGGACATTGCTGCGATTTGCTCCTGGTGGAAGCTGATGGTTCCAGGGGGCTCCCAATAAAGGCGCCAGCGAGCCATGAGCCGGTCATTCCCCAAAATTCCGCCATGGTGATCGGTCTCATGGGACTTGATTGCCTTGGCCAGGAATTGGGGCCCAATACTGTTCACCGGCCAGAGATTCTTGCAAGGCTGGCCGGCTGTGAGCCTGGCGGGAAGATTGAACCACGACATCTTGCGCGATTGGTCCGTTCCCCCAACGGACTCTTCAAGGGAAGTCCACCCGGGAGCCGTCGGGGCATCATCCTCAACAAGACTGATGTCGCCAGCGACCAAGACATCAGGGAATTGCTCGATTTATGCCTGGAGCCTCCAAAGACCTGCGATGTCATTGTCGTATGTTCCCTCAAAGATGGAAGCATCCGTGATGTGATTGATCTTTCGAGCTCTGGCGGAGGAACGCTCCATGGGTAAAAAACTCGATTCGATTATCGTTGTCCGCGGTGCAGGCGACCTTGCTACAGGGGTCATCGCCCGGTTGGCCGCTTCGGGTTTCCTGGTGGTGGCACTCGAAACAGCCAAGCCGACAGCCATACGGCGCAAGGTCGCCATCTCGGAATGCATGTACGACGGCATTTCAGAGGTTGAGGGAATTCGCGGCATCAAGGTGCACAGTCTTGATGAGGCGGTCGCCACAGCCAGGATCGGCATCATCCCCGTCCTTGAGGATCCCCAATGCCGTCTTATTTGTGATGATCCTCCACTGGCGCTTATCGATGCCATAATTGCCAAGCGGAACCTTGGAACAGACATTTCCATGGCACCCATCGTAATCGCGCTGGGTCCAGGTTTCGTGGCGGGCATCGACGCGCATGCGGTGATCGAGACAAACCGTGGCCACAATCTCGGGAGGGTTCTCCTGAACGGCTCTGCAGAGCCCAACACCAACCAGCCTGGAATAATTGAAGGATATGGCATCGAGCGCGTTGTCCGTGCTCCCATCGGCGGCACGGTCAAAATCCTCCGCGACATTGGCGAAATTGTCGGCAAAGGGGAGCCTATACTGGCCATTGCGGATGGCGACGGGGAAAAAAACGAGGCGAAAGGCCAGGTCGTCGTCCGCTCACCTCTTTCGGGGATGATCCGCGGGATGATCAGGCAAGGGAGCGAGGTGAGCGCCGGGTTCAAGCTGGCAGATGTCGATCCGCGCGGCTCTCTTGTCGATGCATCGACGATTTCGGACAAGGCGCGAGCCATAGGAGGCGGCGTGCTGGAAGCTTTGCTGCATTTCGGAGGCCGGCCATCATGATCTATATGGACAACGCGGCAACCAGCTTCCCCAAGGCGCCTAGCC
>JAJFUL010000187.1 GCA_021372425.1 Spirochaetaceae bacterium | reverse complement strand
CCGGCGTCGCACAGAGCGAAGTCTCGCATTACTTCTTCACCCAGATCAACAAGTCGGTAATCGAGAAAGTGATGGACATCCTGGGCGAGCCCATGGAAAAAACGACGACAGTGATGGACAGTTATGGCTACACTGGATCTGCCTGTGTGCCAATGGCGCTGCACACGGCCATCACCGAAGGCCGCGTCAAGCATGGGGATCTGATCGTGCTCGTGGCTTCGGGCGCAGGGCTCTCGGTCGGAGGCAGCCTCCTCAGGCTCTGATGCCGCGGATGCCAGAGCGCAAAAAGGGGCGGGTGATCCTGTGTGATCACCCGCCCCTTTTTATGTCCTGCACCTAAATCAGAGGTACTTCTTCCTGAGTTCCATCTTCTGGATCTTGCCATAGGCAGAGTAAGGCAGAGAGTCAGCGAAGATGACCTGCTTGGGCACCTTATAGTTCGCGATCCTTTCCTTGCAGAAAGCGATGAGTTCAGCTTCTGTCGTCTTCATTCCCTTCTCGAGCACGACGATCATGAGGCCAACTTCGTCCCACTTGGGGTCCGGCTTGCCGATGAGGGCACAGTCGGCCACTGCGGGGTGGTCACGGAAGACGGCTTCGACTTCTGCTGAGTAAATATTTTCACCACCGGACTTTATCATATCTTTGTAACGTCCGATGATGTAGATGTAACCTTCCTTGTTGCGCCTGGCCATATCGCCAGTGTGGAACCAGCCATCTATGATCGACTTCTTGGTGGCTTCAGGATTGTTCCAGTAGCCAGAGCAGGTGGTCGGTCCTTTGATGCAGAGTTCGCCAGGCTCTTCCGGCGGGACTTCCTTCCCTTCCGGATCGAGCAGCTTTACTTCGGTGTGGAAAATCGCCTTTCCGACGGAACCGTTGTATTTGACGGATTCCTCATTGGTCATGGACATGCAGTTGACGCCACACTCGGTGAGACCGTAACCCTGTCTGAAAATAACGTGTTTCTCGGCTCGCCATGCATCCATCAGCTCGACGGGGATGGCTGCGCCGCCATTCACCAGGAAACGTACGCGGGAGAAATCGGCGGCCTTGTAGGAATCGCAGTCATGCCACATCCTGAAGAGGGTCGGAACCCCGAGCACGACCGTGCACTTCTCTTCCTGAATATGCTTAAGGCTGAGATCGGCATTGAATTCGCTTTCGATGATGAGGCGCCCGCCGGCATAGAGCAGCGGCGAAAGGAAGATGAAGAGCCCGCCCGCATGGTACATCGGTGTGAGGACGATAGAGACGTCGCTTTCCGAAAGTCCCCAGCTGATCACAGTGTTGATGCAGTTCCAGAGAACCTGCCTGTGCGGAATGACGGCGCCTTTCGATTTTCCAGTCGTCCCCGAAGTATAGAGAATGAAGAGCGGATCGTCCTCGTTCAGCTCGGGGCGCTCGGGCTCCGCGGGAGAACCGGCTTCGATCATGTGCTCATAGCTGCACTCGGCTTCCACCTTTGCACACTGAAGGGAAACGAAGCGCTTGCAGCTCATCTCGGCCCTAGATGCATTGACCAGATCGGCGAACTGCGGTCCGACGATCATCAGCTTGGGTTGACAATCGTTGCTCATGTATTCGAGTTCGTAAGGTTTGAGCCTCCAATTGAACGGTACAAGGATTGCTCCAATCTTTGCCAGACCATACATGAGGTCGACAAAATGGATCCCGTTCTGCGCAATTATGCCGACGCGATCGCCCTTCTGAACGCCCATCTCGGTTCTCAGATAGTTCGCCACCCTGCAAGCCCTTTCATTGAGCTGGCGGTATGTAAAGCGGCAGCCGCTCGGCACATCGTAGATTGCTTCCCTGTCCGGGGTCAGGCGCGCCCTGCGCGTCATTATTTCGCCAAAATGTTCTCCCATTGATTCCTCCTCGGTTATGTTGAAGCCCCGCGTCATCAACGAAGAGGACGTGAGGTATGAATCATCTCTCATCAAGCATACCACGTTCCTGGATTCTGTCAATCCGGAATCAACATACCCCGCAGCTTGCTGCGGGGTATGAAACCCACTCCCGAATCAAAATGACGAAGGAGAAACGCACAAGGCGGGCCGCCAGAGCGCCCACACCCTTATATCGATCCTAAACTTTGCAGTCACCCTTCCATTACCGGGCCTTGATGCTGATGTCGCCTGAAACCGTGCTGAGTCTTAGCGGAACGCCTCCAGCCCCCAGGCGAATGCTTCTCGAACCATGCGAAACAGGACCATCA
>JAJFUL010000125.1 GCA_021372425.1 Spirochaetaceae bacterium | reverse complement strand
TGGATAGAGATTCGGACCGCTGCGAAGGCGGGGCGGAAATCACCACCTATGATTCTCTTGACCCAAGCCTTGGCCAGGCGAGAAACAACCTGTATCTCGCCGTCAAATCATGGTCGGCTTTCGTTTGCCTTGGAGCTCTCTTCCGCAAAATCGACAGAGGAGAGTCTCCGGATGCGCAGGAAGCGGACCGCGCTGCTGCGCTGGTGGCTGCGACCCTAACGCAAAAAATGCTGGAAGGGAAGGGTTTCATTCCAGCCATATTTGAAAGTGACAATCAGTCCTCCATCATTCCCGCAATTGAAGGGCTCATCTATCCAGTCTTTTGTGGCGCTCCGGAAGCCATTGCGCCTGACGGGCTTTATGGGAAGCTTGTGCAGGGCCTTAAGGAACATCTTGATACCGTTCTCGTCCCGGGCCGCTGCATTGATGCGGTGTCCGGAGCCTGGAAAATATCATCGACAAGCAGGAATACATGGCTGAGCAAAATATTCCTGAACCAGTATGTGGCTGAGTATCTGCTTGGCTTCACGGATGAACGTGTGACGGACGATCATATTTATGCGCAGTGGCTCAGGACGGGAAGTGCCGACTTCGCCGCAACCGATCAGGTCGATTCTTCGAGCGGGAAAGACCTCGGTTCCCGATTCTATCCTCGTTTGGTGACTTCCATTCTTTGGCTCGGGGCAGTGCTTCCCTCTGGTTCGTAAAGAGAATCAGGGACAGTCATTCGGTAGCCGACCCCCGGCTCTGTAAGAATTAATTCAGGATGCTCTGGATCGATTTCCAACTTGCGTCGTAATGCGCGGATATGAACGCGCAGACTTCCCTTTTCGGATTCGCCTGAGGGGCCCCATATTTCTTTTAAAAGTTTGTCCCGTGTTACGATTTTTCCTGCATATCGCAAGAGAAGCTCCAGAACAGCAAATTCGGTGACCGTCACATGTATTTCGGATTCTCCCCGGCATATCTTCCTTGCTTCAAGATCGATGGTTAAATCGCCGTAACGATATCTGATTTCGGTTTCTGTTGTTCTCCGCCGGCACACAGCCGATAGCCTTGCCATTAATTCATTTGTATAAAAAGGCTTAACAATATAATCGTCCGCACCAAGGTTGAGGAGCTTGATAATATCGTCTTGTGATTCCCGCACCGAAAGCACAATAACGGGAACAGTGCTCCATTCCCTGATTTTGCTTAGTATATTCGCGCCATCCATATCTGGAAGATTGAGATCGAGGAGTACAACATCCGGCTTAACGTTGATGATTTCCTGAATGCCTTCAAAACCAGTCGAAGCCTCGAAAACTTCCCATCCCTTTGTGCCAAGAGCGATGGAGAGGAGTCTCCGTATTTGAGGTTCGTCATCAATAACGAGTACTCTCATAATTGTAAATCCTCGACGCAATTGGGCAGTATGACTTCAACAATAAAGAATTTGTCTTCATGATACGCCTGGATGCGACCTCCATGTGCTATCGCGATACCATTGCAAATTGCAAGACCAAGCCCGATACCGCCTGGTTTGTCGCCTTCCACCTTGTGGAACTTAGTGAAAGGAGCATTCATCCGCTGAGGGCTGAATCCCGGCCCTTCATCTTTTACAATAATCGACAATCCGGCTTCCTTTGTGGCAATTTGCAGCTCAATCGTGCCTTCGGGGATTGAATACTTTGATGCGTTCTCCAGAAGGTTTACGATAAGGCGCGAAACCAGTACTGCATCGATATTGAATGACATTTGCATGTGTGGCGTGCTCACCTTGAAAGGGTGGCTTGTATTTTTTTGAGAAAACGTATTCGTCACCATTTGCACAATATCGGACGGTTCGACGGGTTCCCGCTTGAGGGAAAGTGCGCCTGCTTCAATTCTTCCTATTGACAAAAAATCTTCTACTGTCTTGCTCAATTCTTTTGTTGCGACTAACGCACATTCTAACAATTCCTCTTTTGCATTGGAATCCAGTACGATTTCCTTGTCGACAAGGACACTCAGGGAGCCGGTAATGGCGGTCAATGGCGTCTTGAGTTCGTGGGACACAGAGTCAAAAAGCACTTTTGCAAGACGTTCGGATTCCAACTCGAGTGCTGCGTGTCGCGAATCTTCTTCCGATCGTGATCGCTCAATAAAAAGTGCCAGATTTCGGCCTAGAGCAGCGAAAAGCTCATCTTCTTCCTCAACCTGGCTTTTCTTTGAAACACCATCAAAACCTATTGCTGCAACCGCATGTTCGCCTGAACATGCCGGGATGAAGCGCAATTTTGATTCTGGCCGCACGGATGAGTAATGGCCGCATGTTTTTCCCGATGCAACACATACTCGTGCGACATCCATGTACGTATCATTTTGAGTGAGGCCTTGGGCCGAATAGAGAGCTTCTTCGTGTTTGTTTTTTGTGTCGGGCGTCACATAGACAACTGCCTCTGCTTTTGTGTGTTTTTCAACTAAATCGGCAATGGCGAGTCCCGCTTCCTGTATAGAGTTAACCTTCGCCAGGCAATCGGCCGCCGCTAAAAGCACTGTGGCGGTCCTGTCGCGTTTGGCCAGAAGCCGTTCGCGTGTACGCAGACCGGCGGAAAGAAAACCAGTGACAGCCGCAACGAGAAAATAAAGGCCCCAGAGGAGAATATCCTCGGGCGATGCAATTGCCAGGGTAAAACGGGGAGGTATGAACAAAAAGTTGTACGCGAGTGAGGAAATCACAGCGAAAATGGCAATAGGCGCCGGACCTGAAACAAGCGAAAGCAACAAGACAGCGGTAAGGTAGATAAGCGGCACACAGCGATTCCCCAAGACAGGGGCCAACAGGGTACAAAGAGCCGTGACGGCTATAAAGACAATAATAAGAAGTAAATATTGGTGTACTGGTACCCTGAAATACCGGCGCAAAAAAGAAAAAGTAAAATCGTGTCGAACTTTTTTGAAATCACTGATCACAACGACATCAAGAGGACTGGCCTCGCGCAAAATCCGGTCCGAAATTGTGGCTCGCCGCGGAAGCATCCCCAGCCTGGAAAGACCGGAACGACCGATGACGAGCATTGAGGCATTATGTTCAATGGCGGCGGTCACCAAACATTGTACGGAATCGGCTCCAACTACAACAAATACCTGAGCACCGAGGGAGCGTGCGAGTTCGAGATTCGCATCAAGTTGTTCCTTGTCTGCACGTTGGGGAATAATCCCTGTGTCAACATGAATGGCTATCCAACCGACATTGAGTGACTGAGCCATTTGATGAGCCCAGTGTAACAGCCGGCTTGAGTTTGGCGCACTGCTTATTCCAACGGCGACACATTTTTTCTTGTGTGTGGTATCAGCTTCACTCATTCAGTTCCCCATAGGGTTATTTGTAAGCTTTTTCTCTCTATGGCGCCAGAATCCGATGCTTAATCCAGCTAGTATGATAGAAACAAAACATATCCATAATCGGTTTTTCCCCACGGGATGAGTCACAGCCTTTCCCTGTGATAAAACCTTTACTAAATCGGCATGAATGTCTAAATCCCCTCCATGTTCTGCGCAGGCCCGATGCATCGTTCCCCTAATTTTCAGATGATCTCCCGAAGAGAAATACTGGCCTGTAAACGAGATTTGCGGGAGCATGCTTTTGGAAGCCCAAATTCCTATTGCGGTAGACCCATCAAGAACATTTATCCAAACATGACTCCCACGGAGCATTATATCGCCAATTATCTCGCCTTCGAAATCGATTTTTTCCCCGTCCCATGCCGTGGCATTTTCAATCAGTTCATTGGCATGGACGGGCCGATAATCTTCGTTGGGCGCAAAACTGGGGATAGTAGTGGGATTGGGGATCATGCCTGTCTGCGCTCCGAGCGGAAATAGAACCCCAAGCAATGACAACAGGGAAAAGAGAAAAAATGATGAATTATGCCTGCATTTCATAGTGACTTCTTCGTGGCTTCTTTTTTACGAGCGATGCAAAAAAACCGATCGAAGCAAGAATGGCCATGAATTCCAGTCTTCCTGCCCACATATTGAATATGTATATCAGTTTCAAGTAAAGAGGCATTCCGGCACTTGAAACACCTATGGAAAGACCAACGTTGCCTGTAACTGATGCGGCTTCAAAAGCAGACTGGATAAGAGGGAAGCCAGCCACGCATCCTGCAACTGTGGCTACTGCAAAGATCGCGACATACATAAGGACAACAAGCGCCGCACTATGGACTTGTTGTTCGCTTAGGGTTTTTGTTCCATGGTATTTATATTTTTGAGTGACAACGGCTGAATTTGGATGCAACAAGCGTCGCGTGTCCTGAATTATGGCCTTAAACAATATGCCGATACGGAGCCCCTTGAAGCCGCCGGCAGTCGAACAGGCGCTTCCCCCAATAAGCATTGCCATGATCATAGCAAGGAGTGCGACGCTGCCCCATTCATTTGCAAGCTGCCGGGGATAGACTGTCATAAAACCGGTCGTTGTATGCGCCGAAGCCAGCTGGTAGAAGCCTTTTCGCGCCAGAGCCAGAAGGTTGGGATACACATTCAGTTTTTGCAGTCCCCAGCTCATGACAAAGGTAAGCAGGCTCAAAGTTATGCTGAAGGAAATTGTCTCGATATTTTTGCCCAACTCCTTCCGGTCGCCTTTGAGAACGGCGTCGTGAAGGGCAAAATTGAGTGATCCGATGATGAAGAAGATGAATGATACAGCCTCTATCAGGGTGCTATGGTAATACAGGACATTTTGTGACATTGGAGCGAAACCGCCCGTACTCCATGCTCCCATGTAAATCCAAAGTGCATGAAGAAAGGCGCGTCCGGGTTGAAGACCTTCAATAATGCTACTTATCCAAAGCGCAGCGGTTCCCACAGCCAGGTAAAGCAGGCTGATTTGCCAGATGGCCTTTGCCGTATGAACGACGCTCGGGAATAGGCGTTCGTCCTTCCCTTCACCCACATAGAAACTGTAGCCCCCTCCTGAACTTTCGGAGAATATTGCCAGAGCGAGGACTACAATTCCCTGTCCGCCGACAAAAGTGAGCAAAAGCCGCCACATGTTGAGACTGTCCGAAACATGATCTAAATCCTGGATAAGCGTGATACCCGTTGTTGTCAGCCCGCTCATGATATCGAACATGCAGTCGATATACGATACATAATGCCCGGAAAGCCAATAGGGCAGGGCGAAAATTGGCATTGAGAGAATCCAGACTATGCCTGTCGTTACCATGCCGTGCATCCAGCCAGGCTTTTTCTTGGTTGCACAGATGCCGCACAGAAAGGCTCCGGTCGACATGGCAACTCCGAAACTAATCAGAAAATCTACAGCAGAGGCGTATTCCTTCTGGATGAGCGCAGTTGCCAATGGAATGATATAAAGTAAGGCTTCTCCGATGATTATTTTCCCTGAATAATAGAAAATGATCTTCAGGTCATCAATTTTTTTCGAGCTCTTCATGATTTTTGCTTTACGCGTTCTGTGCGAACAAGCTCACAAGCATACAGATAACGAAACCAACTACACCAAGAGTTGCCGCAAATGCTATCTCTGCAATAACGCCGCGCGGAACATTGAATTTTTTTATATTCAAACCGATCTGTTTCATTGAAAAATTCACCCTAAAAGATTCTTTCTCAGCGCTTGCGTTGCGGTTCGTTTTGTAAGTGCAAAAATAGTGTCATTGGGTTCCAACAGTGTTTTACCGCGAGGGAAGCTAATTTCGTCATTGCGCAAAATGGCGATCAAAAGGCATTCACCCGGCAAGGTTATTTCTGAAACCAAATGCCCGACGACTGGTGCAGTGGTGGACAACTCGACTTCCGCGAGTTCCACATCACCCTTATCGAAAATTGATGTAAGTCTCAATCCGTTCGATGGCAATACATTTTGGATGGTTTTTGCGGCTAAGGCGGTTGTGCTGATCACTGCATCAATGCCCAGCATACGAAATAGTTTTTCGTTTCCCGGATCGATAACCCTTGCAATGGTCTGCGGAACATGGAAATTTTCTTTGGCGATCTGGCATGCCACGATGTTATCAGCATCACTGCCTGTCACTGCGACAAAATAGGATACTCCGGCTGTGCCGGCGTCTTGCAGGATACCCAGGTTTGTGCCGTTCCCGTAAAAGACCTTTATTTCGAGACTTTCCGCCACCTGAGCTCCCCTGTCTTTGTCTTGTTCGATAATTGCGACATCATAACCGGAGACAGAAAGAGCTTTCGCGAGGTGGAATCCGATTTTGCCGGCTCCTACGATTATCACGCGTTCCATAGAAGTACCTGCTTTTTCGCCTTGTTCGAAATGACAATAGTATCATTCGAACGCACAACCTCGCGGCGTGCGACATGTGTTATTTTCCCGTTCCGTAAAAGGCCCACAATATGAATGTCGCTTGGCAGTTTTATTTCAGACAAGGGGAGCCCGACCCATTGGTTTAGCGGATGGATGCAAATGAGCGAGTGATCAAGGCTTGTGTTGAGCGATCCAAAACGATCCTCTTGGATAATTTCCAGAACCTGGTTGATTCCCGTGGCAGTTGGGCACACGGTATTGACGCCGATTTTTTTGAAAAACGCTTCACGTTCTGGATCCGCGATTCGCGCCAGTGCCTTGGGAACACCAAAAAGTTTACGTGCGGCTTGTGCGCATACAATATTGACGTTATCATCGGCAGTTACGGCAATAAATAATCCGGTCTGGCGAATTCCTGATTTTTCAAGTACCGTCATATCCATAGGATCGCCATCGACCATCACACCATCAAAATCGTCGAGGAACCGTCCGGCATCGAGGCCGTGATCGATAACCACAACATCGTCCTGGCGTGAAGAAAGGGCGCGCGCAAGCCCAATCCCCAGCCTGCCGCTTCCCACGATCATAACAAACACAAAAATCCTCCAAATAACCAAAAGAAGATACAGAGAAGTGGTTATCGAGCCTAGTAGATGCGATGTTAATTTATCGATTCATGTGGTTAAGAAAGCGTTAAAATGTATGAGAGAGTAACGCCGCTTTGGCTTGTCAGGCTGTTCTTGCTTGAAAGGCCTTCTCTATCGCCTTTTTCGCCACAGAGGCCGTGTCGGGGAAACAAATGTCAGCCCTGCAGGCGAACGCTCTATCGAGCCCCGCACCATCGAGGCCCGCGCCGATGCCAACAGCGAACATGCCGGCAGCTTTGGCGGCCTGGATGCCGACTTCGGCATCTTCGAGCACGATGCAGTCTTTTCGCCTGGCGCCAAGAAGTTCGGAGGCGCGCAGGAAAATCTCGGGATCGGGCTTGCCGCATTTCACTTCCGCCGGGTCAACAATCACGTCAAAGTCATCCTTCAATCCAAGCTTTGCAATGACTTCACCGGCATTTCTGCTCACTGAAGCCAGGGCAAGCTTTGCCCCATCGGCGCGAAGGCTTTCGAGCAATTCCGCCATGCCGGGCAGGATATCGGACGGCGAGATATCTTTCAGAAGCTCGCGATAGCAGGCGTTTTTCCGGTCGGATAGCACCTCTATCTCGGCTTCCGGCAGGCCCTTGGCCTTATCGCCCAGCACAAGCAGAAGGGCGGAGCGACGCGATACACCTTTGAGTCTCTCGCGCATGGAAAGGTCGAAAGGGATGCCCAGCTCGTCAGCAAGTTTTTTCCATGCCTTGTAATGCAGTACCGCCGTATCGGCGATGACGCCGTCGAGATCGAATACCCAGGCCCGAGGCTGGGGCCTTTCGTCTATCGTGATAATACGGTTTCCCTCAGGCTGAAGGTGTACGATGGTATTCTCATGCGCAAACTCGATTGAAGGCCCCTCGAGCAAACGGTAGGTCGAGGATTCGGGCCGGAATTCGCAAGACAGACGGCTATGGCGATAGGTGACGGAAAAAGCCAGGCGCGACCATGCAGCAGGGAGAGCGGGCGAAAACGACAGACCTTGAGCCGTTTCGCGCATGCCCGCAAAACCGTAGACTACCGCGATCCAGCTTTCCGCCATTGCCGCAATATGGACGCCATCCCGCGTGTTGGCATGGATATCGTCAAGATCCATGCGCGCGGTTTTCTGGAAATAGTCAAAGGCCTTGTCTATATAGCCGCATTCCGCGGCCATGACGCTCTGGATGCCATGGGAAAGGGAAGAATCTCCTGTTGTCAGTGGTTCGTAGAAGTTGAAATTGCGCATTTTCTCGGCAAGGCTGAAACGTTCATGACGCAGAAAAAGCGCAAGGACCGTGTCGGGCTGTTTCAGCACGCGGTGCCGATAGATTATGAGCGGATGGTAATGGAGAAGAAGGGGGAAGTTTTCCTTGGGCGTTGCGGCCAGATTCCATTCAGGCCGGTCCAGGAATTGGTCATCCTGGGCGATGATGCCCATCTCCCCGTCGATGGGAATGTACATATGGTCTGCGGCCGCGCGCCAGGATACAATCTCTGTCTCGGCCAGCCCGATTCGTTCCGCGATGGCCCGATACTCGGACGGGCTGCCGGCGGCCAGCTGCTCCGCGACCTCGGCCGCCTTCCTCAAGTTGAACTCAGCCATCAGGTTGGTGTAAGCGTTGTTGTCGACGAGGGCTGTGTATTCATCGGGGCCCGTCACGCAGGGAATACAGAAAGCCCCTCCGCGCCGCGGATTGAAAAACCCGAGCCCCATCCAGAGCCGGGCGGTTTCAAAGAGTAGTTCGGCGCCGCCTTCATACCATATGGTCACATCGCCACACGACGAAGCATAGAGCGAAAGCGCATAAGCGATGTCCGCGTCAATATGGTACTGAGCTGTTCCGGCAGGGTAGTAGGCGCTCGCTTCTTCGCCGTCGATGGTGCGCCAGGGGAAGAGCGCTCCCGGCAGCGAAAGCTCGGCGGCTCGTCCGCGCGCCTTGTCCAGTTTCGATATCCGGTAATCGATGAGAGACCGGGCAAGTTTAGGTTCCTCATAGGTGAAAAAGGGAAGGGCGAATATTTCGGTATCCCAGAAGTAATGCCCTTCATAGCCCTCACCGGTGAGGCCTTTTGCTGCGAGATCGGTCTTTCCGTCACAGCCTGCCGACTGGTAGAGGTGAAACATGTTGAAGGCGAGGCCTTCCTCCGCCGAGGCGTCACCGTCCACTTCAATGGCTGCATTCGCCCAGAAACGCGACAGGTGGCTGGCCTGTTCCTGCGCGATGACATTATAGCCGGCAGCCGCGGCCGCCCGGGCTTGCCCTTGCGCCTCGGCCTCGAGTGCTGCCATGCCGGCGGCCGCGCCATCGGCGATGGCGATGTACTTTTCAAGCGTAAAGCATTCGCCGGCTGCCAGATCGAGTTCCCATGTTTGGGAGAGGGCCTCTCCCTCCACGGGGAAGCTGCTTAGTGGGCTGCTGTCATTGGCCACCACCGAGCCTGAAATCCTGTGACAGGCGGCTATTGCTATGCCGAGCCCCGAATGCCTGGTTCTGCCCGAAGAAAAAAGAAGGCCACAACCGGCGCCCCTGTCAGTCCGGGGGGCGCTCCCTCCGTCCTGGATGGCATCCACTTTAGCCAATCCAATGCGTGCTGGCCCTGCTTCGGCCCGTTCCCGGATTATGGGATTCCTCTCGAGATGAGTACCTACCCGTGGATCCCCCTCTTCTGAGGCGCGGTTGCGCACGCTTCCGTCAAGCAATGAAGAAACACGAATCCTGCACGCGGATGCGGCAGCAACCTTATACTGCATTATTGCCAAGTCCCGTCTCTCGAACGATGCAAGGCGGCTGCTTTCCACGCGGACACTGGCGCCCGAAGGTGCTATCCATTGCAGGCTCCGCGTCAGAACCCCTGCGTCCAGATCGAAAATCCGCTGATATGATAAAAGTTTTCCTGAGGCAAAATCGAGAGGCTGCCCATCGACTTCGAGTTCGATCGCGGCAACATTGGCAACATTGAGGATGGTCTCGTGGTTTTTTGCGTAGCCATAGGCCCATTCACCATAGTTGATCGGCTTTTTCTCGAAGAAACCATTGACCAGCGTACCGGGAAAGGCAGCATGCCGCCGTTCTTCATCTGAACCGCGGAGGCCGAAATGTCCGTTGGCGATGGTAAAAAGCGATTCCCATAACGCAACCTTGTCTGCCGCCCATGTTCCCTGCACAATCCTGTGCTGCGCCATCAGGATACCTCCCGACATGATCGGCGTATGGTCAGACTTGTTGGAAGGATGGTGATGCCGTGATGGGCGCGCCCACTGTCCATCCGCCTGAGCAGAATTTCTGCGGCCTTTCTGCCTATGCCTTCCGCGGGCAGCGTTATCGTCGTCAAAGGTGGATTCGTATAACGCGACATATAATCATCATCAAAGCCTATGACTGACACATCGCGCGGCACATTGAATCCGGAATCCTCCAGTGCACGGATCGCGCCGTAAGCGACCATGTCGTTTGTAGCGAAGATCGCACTGGGAGCTTTTCCCGCAGCCAGCATGTCGCACATCGCACTGTATCCAGATTCCTCTGAAAAATGGGCAAAACGTATCCTGCCCTCCGGTACGCTGACGCCGGCTGCTTCAAGCGCCTCGAAAAAGCCGGAAAGACGGGCTTTGACAGCAAGGAAGGCCTCGCTTGCATGCGCAATGATGCCGATATTATGGTGCCCGAGGGAAAGGAGATATTCCGCTGCTTTCCGTGCCGCTTCTGCATTGTCAATATCGACTTGACAGAGATCCGGATCCGGCAATGAGCCGATGACGACAAAGGGCAATCCGGAATTCTTCAGATTGCTGATACCCTCATCATTGGAATGCATGTTGAGAAGAATGACACCTTTGAAATCCTTTTGCTGCGCTATCTCGAGATAATCATTCCTTGAAACCCGGAACTGGACAACTCTCAGGTCATAGCGCCGCTTGTGGAGCAGAGGTTCCATGCTCTCGAGAAGACGCATAATATAGGCATCGGAAAATACCGAGTCCGAATGACAGACAAAAAGGCTTACGGCTCCCTCGCGGCTTGTCGCCGTATCTACGGCGGACTCGACAGGCTTGTATCCCACGGTTTGTGCGACCTCGAGCACCTTCTGTCGTGTCTCCTCGCTTATATTCTTGCCACGAATGTTGTTGAGCACGAATGACACCGTTGTCCTCGACACTCCCGCGATTCGCGCTATCTCCATCTGAGAAGGTGATTTGTTGTTGCTTTCCTTATCCATCTTTTGAATCCCCTGTGGAATTTCTGGTTTGCGCTGTGACGAAGTTTACTCTTTGACAGAACCAGTCAGAATACCACGCACGAAATACTTCTGTAGAGCAAAGAATACTATCATCGGCACGATCATAGATATGACGGCCGCTGCTGTTAGATACTCCCAACCTCCACCATAGGAATTGACCAGATTGCTTATTGTCACCGTCATTGGCGCCACATCCTTGGTTCCTCCAAGGAAAATCAGGGCAATGAGCAGGTCATTCCAGACCCATAAAAACTGGAAAATCGCAAGCGATGCAATTGCCGGCACCGACATCGGAAGGACAAGCTTGAAAAATATTTGCGCGTGCGTGGCTCCGTCAATAGATGCTGACTCCAGAATTGATACCGGTAAATCCTGCATGAAATTCCGAAGCAGATAAATCGCAAAAGGCAGGCCATACGCCGTATGTGCCAACCAGATGCCGGGAAAGCTGCCCGTAAGTTCAAGCGTATTGAACAACTTGAGGACAGGAATAAGCGTCATTTGATTCGGTACTACAAGCAGGCCGATTATAAGCGCATACAGGCCTTCCTTGAAAGGGAATTTGAGCCATGCGAAGGCGTAAGCCGCAAAAGCGCCAATTATGATCGGCATTACAGTTGAGGGGATGGATATAATAAGACTGTTCATAAAACTTGTACCCATGTGACCTTGATTGAGGACATGGGAATAATTGTCCAAGGTAAACTGAAAAGACGATTTGAAAGCCTCCCACCAGCCTGTAAGCGCAATGAGGTTTTTAGGGCGAAAGGAAGAAACAACAAGCCCCAGCGTTGGAGTGATCCATAAAACACAGAGCACGATTATTGCAAGATGGAGGAAAAACCTGGATACAAAACGCTTACGCATTTGCTCCCCCCTTGCGGGCCCGCCGAATATTCATGATCATGATAGGGACAATTACCACAAGCAAAATGACGGCCATGGCACTTGCTCTGCCATAATTGTGATAATTGAACATCTCCTTGTACATGCGGTTTGCTATGACATCGGTATCCAAATTGCCATTGGTCATGACGTAGACAATGTCGAATATTTTAAGAACATCGATGATAAGCGTCGTAGCTACAACCGTGATGGTTGGAGCAAGCATGGGAAGCGTGATGCGGCGGAGAATCTGGGTTTCGCTTGCACCGTCTATGCGCGCCGCTTCTATTATATCGGTGGGAATGCTTTTAAGGCCTGCCGAAAGAATGACCATGGCATACCCTGTCCACATCCATATACCAACGAGGATGAGGGCTTGATTGTTGTATTGTGTGTCAAAAAGCCATGCTTTTGGTTCAAAACCGGGGATCAAGGCGGTCAACAATGCATTGAGAGTGCCAATTTGCTTCATCCCCTGCGGCTGATAATCATACATGAATTTCCAGATTACACCTGAAGCAACATAAGAGATTGCCATTGGCAAAAATATGATTGACTTGGCAGCGGACTCATAACGAACCCTGTCCGTAAGAATAGCAAGGACGAGTCCCAAAGTCAGTGTAGCGAGTGTAAAAACGACAAGCCAGACAACATTGTTTCGGAGAACGATAAGCATATTCCGGTCGGTAAAAATATGAACAAAGTTTTCGAGCCCGACGAAATGCTCGGAATTTGCGTCCTTGAAACTCATGATAGTCGTTGTAATGGTTGGGTAAATGTAAAAGACAATAATGAGGATAAAAGCGGGGGCCAGCCAAAATACTGCCCTCAAATTTCCAGAACGGCGATCACGTTTTTTCATGAACCGTTCCGATAATATAATGTAACCGCTCAATAAAAGCGGGACTCCAACAACAGCCAGTACAAGTCGCCAAATGAGGCTTGCATCCATTTAGTGCCTCCCATCATGAGTTTCTCGAAAAAGAACCGCAAAGACCCTTAGGTCATCTTTGCGGTTCTTTTTTTATTTTGCTATATTCTATTTTTTTCCATAAGCGTCGATCCGTACTTTCTCCAGATCAGCAAGGATCTTGTCCAGATCAGAAGGTTTATTGATATAGCTCACGATGGCAGCGCAGAAAGCGCTGTTCATCTCAGACTTCATCATGTCGGACGCGTCGAAGACCACTATTGTCGTATCGTTGAGAATCGAGGCTGCTCGTTTTGTAAGCGCGTCTGGATAGAATGTCAGTGCCACAGTCTTGTTCGTACCAAGGCCGCCAGTACCGGCTGCCCAGAAAGCCTGTGCTTCGGCGCTTGCGACGTAATCCATAAAGGCCTTGATCTCCGGTGTGTTTTTGAAGGCGACAAAGAGGTCGGCTGCGACTTCCATTGATTTTGCATATTTGGCATCAATTGAGGGGAATCCGACAAAATTAAAGTCGGATACCGGCTTTGCCGAGGGGAACTGCTCGGTTATGAAACTTTGGATAAAGCTGGCCTGCTGATGGAAATAGGCCTGGGGAGGATCCGCGAAAAGCGGTGCTACGGCACTGCCGAAATTTGTGGCATTGATATATTGCTTGCCACCAAAAGCCATGTCGGGGCTTGCCACAATCTGGCCAAAATACTCCCAGGCTTTTTTCATCTCGGGGCTAGTCCATGAAACCTTGCCGTCGTACCAATCGGTGTATTTTTGTGGTCCATACAAACGGAGGAAGATATTTTCGATCCAGTCAGTTCCAGCCCAACCGGAAGCTGCTCCGCTTTCAACGCCGACTGCCCAGGGCGTCTTCCCTGTCGCCTTGATCCTGGCGGAAGCAGCGAGCATATCGTCCCAGGTCCAGCCATTCTTGGGCTCTTCAAGTCCTGCGGCCTTCAGCGCTTTGGGGTTGTACCACACCAGACCTTTCACGGCCGCTTTTGTGTAGATTCCATAGAGCCTGCCGTTGACGGTCCCGAGGTCCTTCCATCCTTGCGAATAATTCTTGTTGAAGGTGTCCATGTCCAGAACCTTGGACAGGTCGGCAAGTTTTCCCTTGTTTGCAAGCTCGATCATCTTGCCGGGGCCCGTCAGGACGCACACGTCGGGTGGATTACCGGCTTCGACTCTGGTTGTAATGACAGCGTCCAAATCCCTCGTGGCCTCAAAATCAACCTGAATACCCGTTTTGGCCGTAAAGGCTTTGCAGATGGCGTCGAATACTTCTGCTTCCTGCCCGCCCCAGACGCCAAGTACCGTAACCTTTTTTGGGGTTGCCGCCATTGCAAAGGTTGCGCAGGCCAAAAATAGACACAATACCGTGGCAAATCGTCTCATTTTTCATGCCTCCTTGTGGAATATGTATGTTACTAACACGCATTAGTAACATGTTAAATGTGAAATTCCGATCTGTCAAGTTTTTTCTTATTTGTCAATAACTGTGTGTTGAAATTAAATAGAGGCGATAAATAATCAAGCGGGCTTCCTCACGGATCTGAGGGAACCCTTGTAACGTTCGTTACAATATGCTAGCATTGGTATAACGTATGTTACAGGCGGCATTATGGAACCACCAAATTGGCTCATTATAAGCTATAACCTTCCAACTGAACCGTCGCGGCATCGAGTGGCGACGTGGCGTGCGCTCAAGCGGATGGGGGCGATCAATATCCAGCAGTCCATGTGGGTATTGCCCCATAGCCAGGATAATCAGACTGTCCTCCAGAAGCTTGCCCAGGACATCGGCGCAGCCGGAGGAGAGTCCATCCTCATGGAAAGCGTCTTCTTTCGGGAAGACGATGAGAAACGGATTATCTCCCTTTACAATGCGCTTCGCAACGAGGAATACCAGGAGTTCACGACTGAATGCGAAAAATTCCTGAAGGAAATCCAAAAGGAAATCGCCAAGAAGAAATTCATCTACGCCGAATTCGAGGAAGAGGAAGCGGAGTTGGAAAAACTTTCTTCCTGGTATTCCCGAATTGCGGCGCGGGATATCCATGCCGCCTCAGGCGCAAAGGCTGCGCGCGAGATGGTCGGTAAGATCGAGGACGCGCTGGATGGTTACCAGCAGATGGTCTACCTTAACGAAGCCGATAATGGCGATACAAAGGGATGCGAAAAATGAAACAGCTGAAAGAAGCATGGGCCGTCGATGCCGAGACTGTCACGAAACACTATGAAGTCGATCCCTCCAGAGGACTTGATCCGGAAGAGTCCGGGCAGCGGCTCGCCGAATCCGGCGAGAATCGCATAACGCGGGCCAGACAGTTGAGATTCTGGGACATACTGAAAGAAGAGCTCACCGAGCCTCTAATCCTGCTGCTCGTCGCGATCGGCATCATGTACAGCATCTGGGGCAAGATCGGCGATGCGATCACGATTATCCTCGTCATCACTGCTGTGACAATGGCCGAAGTGCTGACCGAATACCGCGCCAAGAAAAGCATCGAGTCGCTGAGGAAACTGGCGCAGCCGGAATCCTGGGTCATACGCGGGGGAAGAGCACAGGAAGTCGAAACGGCAAGGATTGTACCAGGCGACACCCTCATCCTCAAGGCGGGGATCAGGGTGAGTGCCGATGCAAGGCTCATCGAATCGACTGGAATCGAGGTTGACGAATCACAGCTGACTGGCGAATCGGCAGGTGTCGCCAAGTCGATAGGGCCGCTGCCCACAGGTACCGGCCTGAATGATCGGAAAAACATGGTGCATATGGGCAGCACGATCCTTCGGGGCAGGGGCAAGGCAATTGTCACGGCCACCGGCATGGGCACCGAACTGGGAAGAATCGCCGGCCTGGCCGAAGAAGCCCGCGAGCCGAAAACACCGCTCCAGAAATCGATGAAGCAGCTATCGAAAAGCCTCATATGGATAGCCATCGCCGTCAGCGTATTGGTTCCGGTCGTTGGGCTCCTGCGAGGCATGCCACTCAAGGACATGATCCTGACGGGGCTTTCGCTTGCCTATGCGACAATTCCAGAGGAAATGCCGATCATTGTAACCATGCTCCTCGGGCTGGGTTCGATCTCGCTTTCGAAGAACGGTGTACTGATACGGAGGACAAAGGCCGCGGAAACACTTGGTTCCGTCACTGTCATTGCGACCGACAAGACAGGCACGCTCACCGAAAATCGTATGAGCATAAAGAACTGGTATGCCAGGGATGAACGCGAACTTTTCGCGATGGGCGCTCTCATGGCTGATGTCGAGATTGGAGCGGATGGGACCTTCCTCGGCGACCCGATGGATCGAGCCGTGGCCGAAAAGGCAGACACACAGGGGATTGACCGCGACAGGCTTGGCAGCGAATTCAGGCTGGTCAGTGATAAAGGCTTCGACGAGCGAACGAGACTTTTCAGTTCCAGATGGAATCACAACGGGCAGCTCGTGACGCTCGTGAAGGGAGCGCCGGAAAGCGTGATCGCGCAGACGCCTCCGGATGCAGAGGCAAACAGCTGGCTGAGGGATGCCGCCAGGGCAGGCTACAGGACAATTGCCTTTGCGAAATGCATCGACGGCTCTATGGATGCGGCGGCAGGCAACAGCAGTCAACCTGCATTCAGTTTCCTGGGTTTCATCAGCTTCGAGGATCCGGTCCGCAAGGATGTACCCGCAGCCATAGCTTCCTGTTCACGCGCCGGTGTCCGTGTCGTCATGATCACGGGCGATCATGCATCCACGGCGTTGAAAGTGGCCCGGGAAGCGGGAATCGAGGCAGACGAAGCCATATCCGGCGACGAGATTGCCAGGATGAGCGTGGATGAGCTGCATAGGGCAGTCCGGACATATTCGGTTTTCGCCCGCATTTCGCCTGAGCAGAAACTCGCAATAGTGAATGCCCTGCACGACAATGGCGAGGTGGTTGCCGTGACGGGCGATGGAATAAACGATGCGCCGGCTCTCAAGGCGGCGGATATCGGCATTTCGATGGGCCTGACAGGTACCGACGTTGCCAAGGAAGCAGCCGACATGATCCTGACGGAAGACAGTCTGGCGCCCATACCTGGAGCCATCGCAGAAGGCCGGAAGCTGTATGACAACCTTTCCAAGTGCGTGAAATACTACCTTGCCTGCAAAATAGGCCTCGTCCTGTCTTTCCTTGTCTGCGTGGTCGCCGGAGCGCCAATGCCTTTCTCTCCCGTGCAAATCATTATTCTCGAACTTTTCATGGATCTGGCGGCATCAAGCTCTTTCGTGGCAGAGAAGGCCGAAACCGATGTCCTGGAAAGAAAACCCCGCGATCCCAGGGAAAGCTTCATGAATGCCCCAATGCTCCGCGGCATATTCGCGGGTGCCCTGACGCTTGCCGCCGCAGTTCTGGTGGTTTTCTTCGTGAGCCTATCACGCGGCAACGCGCTGCCGCGTGCACAGACGCATGCTTTCATCATGTGGCTCTTCTGCCACGTATGCCTGGCTTTCGCGATGAGGACGGAGCGAGTGCCGCTGTCGAAAGTGGGCGTCTTCTCGAGCAGGCAGTTCAATGCATGGATGGCAGGCGTCATCCTGTTCCTGGCAGCGGCCCTCTTCATTCCAGTGTTACGTGATTACCTCAAGCTTGCGTCTGTAAGCCTTGCCTCAGTGCTTCTGATCGCGTTGGGCGCCATTGTGATGGCATCGTGGA
Organism: Spirochaetaceae bacterium; assembly: GCA_021372425.1. Lineage (GTDB taxonomy): Bacteria > Spirochaetota > Spirochaetia > Treponematales > Rectinemataceae > JAFIHQ01. The sequence continues at coordinate 252 of JAJFUL010000125.1, read as the reverse complement.
TTGAAGTGACAAAACAGGCACGCTGGTATTCGGAAAGCCGGCAGCGATGATCAGTCAGCCACCTTTGCAGAGCAGCTCTTTTTAGCCGATTCCCGCGCGGCGCCATTTGCTGCTTCCTCACTCATTCCTTGCTCGATGCAATCGATGAAGTGGGTGACGCAGCCGCAGGTCAGGCTATATTCGCTGAAAGTGCCGTGTTTGCTGTCGCGCACAATTCCGGCACGCTTGAGGACGGCGAGATGTTTCGACACT
>JAJFUL010000116.1 GCA_021372425.1 Spirochaetaceae bacterium | reverse complement strand
CTACGCTTTTACGCTCAATCTGTTTCTCACTGCATTCAGCGTCGGGCTTACAACTGTGCTGGGAATTTACGGCGCGATTCAAGTTTTCAAATATAAGCGCCGCGTGACCCAGCAGGACAAGGAGAAGGAAAGGATTCGGATAGAACGGGCCCAGCACGAGCAGGATAAGCACGACGAAGTGGTCCACATGATCCAAGAGAACCGGATGCTCGTTGCGAAGAAAATCGACAGGGTGTGCGAGAGGCTTACTGAGCAGGACCGGCAATTTGCCATACACGAACACCTCATTGAAATCGACGGGAAGCTGTATCGGTCAACTGCTAAAATCAACCACATTTCGGGAGGCGCATAACGATGTTCCCTCCGCACCCGCACCTTGAATTCTTCCCTGACGGCCTGTGGCTCGCTGCCGTCGTTATCAGTTTGATGTGGCTGGCCGTGTGGCTTCTCGGAAGGGGGAAAAGGAAATGAACAGGAACCGGAAGGCATTTCTCGACATGATCGCATGGAGCGAAGGGACCTCGACGAGCCCGGCTACGAAGTGTGACGGCTACGATGTGATCGTTACCGGGGCCGATAAAATCCCCGAGGTATTCACGGATTTCAGGACGCATCCATTCGCTATGGGCAGAAAATCGAAGGTCATAAACAGCAAAGGCCTCACGTCCAATGCTGCCGGCCGCTATCAATTCATGCTTCGTGACTACGCGCACTACACCAAGCTCTTGAAGCTCGAGAGTTTTCGCGGCGGCGCCTTCGGTCCAGAGGCACAAGACATCCGGGCCTTGCAATTAATTCGGGAATGTAAAGCCTTGCCAGATATCGACGAAGGGCGTATAGAGTCGGCCATCAGGAAGGTCGCACGGATCTGGGCGTCGTTTCCGGGTGCGAATTACAACCAGCATGAAAACGCAGTCTCAAAACTCCTTGACGCATACACGCGCTCAGGAGGAACTTTCGGCAAGGCCGAGTAAAAAGGAGGATTTGTCATGGAAGGATTCATCGAATACATTGTTGACTTTCGCGTGCTCATCGGAGCGGTCATTGGCGCTGCCGTCATGATTCCTGTTGTCGTGAATAACCCTCAGTGGTTCAGCTCACGGCTGGCTGCGATCAAGAAGGCAGGAGAGGATGCCATCGAGAAGGCCAAGAAGTCTGACGAGATGGCTACCTTCATCGAGGAATTGAAAAAGCGAGGCGTCATCAAGGAGTAGCCATGTTGAACCTGAACGACTTTGCGAAAGAGATCACCTTGCAGGAGGGGAAGAAAAAGAGCCTCTCCATCGCGCAGGTGAAAGAGGTGATGCGGCTGGTCCTGCAAAGGCTGGCCGCACTTCCCGCTGCGGAAGCGGATAAAATCCTCAACCGGTATAGGTGAAGTCATGGAAGGGAAATTCATTCATCAGTACATTCTGGCCTATGCCGTGCTGATCTGCTACGCAGCCGTCACTGGAATCCTTCTGTTCTTCTCGTTCAGCTCGACCCCCATGCAGGACCAGACCGGCTCCGTTTTCATGCTTCTCGGTGGATTGTCGAGCGCTCTGGGCATGGTTATGATGTACTTCTTTGGTAGCACGAGGGGCAGCGGAGAGAAGACGGACGCGATGGTGAAGCTGGCCACCCAGCTCCCGCCTCCGGAAGCAAAAGAGAAGCCCTGCCCCCCGGAAGGAGGGAGCGATGCCAAGCCTTAGCGTTATCATGGCCCTGCTGATAGCAGCAGCCTGCACATTCGGATACATCACCGTTCAGGGGAAGAACCTCAAGATCGCAAACATGGAAGCTGACTTGGTAGAATCGCAAGCGACTGTTGAAGCCCTGAAAGTTGACCGCGATTCGAAAGAGGCAGCGGAGAAGGTTTGTGAGGCGAATGTCGCTGATATCAGGGCCAGCAACGAGAAAATGCAGGGAATCGTTACCAGCTCCTATGACCTCATCCGGCGGCTGAGAAAAGAGAAAAACGAGAGGCCGCCTTTGCCAGCCGGTGTCTGCGACTGTCCGGCAATCAGAATCGAGGGCGAATATGCGAAAGTCATTTCTGTTGTTATTGACAATATCAATGGTCGTTATCGGGTGCGGGGGAAAGTCGTCGACCATCCCGACAAGCGTGACGGTGATGGCGCCGCCAAGATACTGCCCGCGCCCAATGCCCCTGCAGGTCGATAAATCAATCGATCAGATGTCATGGGGTGATCTGGCCGAGCTGGCCGTGATGCTGGATGCGCACGTTGCCTTGCAGGATGAGGCCCTCGACTGTTACGAAAAGCCCGCACCGGAAAAGTAGGCATTATATTCTTGACACGCAGAGGGGAGTCTTGATAGGCTCCCTTCATGCTTTCCTACGATCAGCAATCAATCCAACGCATCCGCAAATCATTGAACCTCTCGATGGACGGCTTCGCCCGCGGTATCGGGAACGGAGCCACGCGGCAGCTTGTCTCGCAATGGGAGCGCGGCCTGCAAACGCCTTCCGTTGCGTCGCTACTCAAGATCGTCAACCATTTCGAGATTCCTATTACTGCTTTTTTCAAGGAAAGGAGGGGTGGAAATGCAGTGGACTCCG
>JAJFUL010000115.1 GCA_021372425.1 Spirochaetaceae bacterium | reverse complement strand
GCTCCCGCCTTGAGCAGAACCTTGACGAGCGCTGGATTCGTGTTCCATCGCGCCGCCCACATCAGGGCTGTCATGCAGTAGTTGTCGCGGGCATCAACAGCTGCGCCAGCCTTAAGCAAAGCTTCTGCAACCCCCTGATCCGTATTCCATACGGCTGCGGCCATCAAGGGTGTCAAACCTGATCCATCACGCTCTTCAAGGCTGGCGCCCGCCTTTATTGCAGCTTCTATCTGCCCCGGAGTTCCTGTCCTGGCAATCTCGAGAAGACTCTGCCCAAAAACCACGCCAGCTGCAAGGAAAAGGACAAGAACAGGCATAATTCTTTTCATATTCCCGCCTCCCTTTGCGAATAAATCACGACATAAATAGTATATGGCTTTTTGTGGGAGAATGCTCGTGTCGGCAGGGCAGGCATACTCAACGCGGATTTCATCGGAGCTAATCCCCTTGCATTTTGCAGAAGCATGTGATCAACCTAAGAAAAGTCGGGAACGATCCCATTTTTTATCTTGCGCGATTTCTGAACCAGTGTTATGCTCGAAATTCGAGAGGGAACGTTCCCAAAATGACAAAGTCCAAGATAAGTATCCATGAAGTCGCTGAAGCGGCGGGAGTCTCGAAGAGCACTGTCTCCCGCGTCATCTCCGACAAGGGCGGCTCGGTGAGCCGGCGTAGCGTTCTGGCCGTCAACAATGCAATCGAGCAGTTGGGCTACAAGAAGAATGTCATGGCGGCAAGCCTGAGGACGCAGAAGACTTACATGATTCTGGTCATGATACCTGATGTAGCCAACCCTTTCTGGTCCGAAATAGCGCGCGCAGCACAGGACAGACTGGAGATGGAAGGCTATTCGGTGGTTATCGGAAGCACGGACTGGCACGATGCGAGGGAAACCCGCTATTTCGAGCTGGCCAGGTCTTCGCGTTTCGATGGTCTCATCCTGAACAGTGTGACAGACGATATTGGCCTCATAAAGGGCCTTGGGGTTCCTGCCGTGCTGATAGGGGAAAGGGTTGCAGGCCAGGACATCGATACGGTGGGGACCGATACGATGGCAGCGACGAAGCTCGCCCTGCAGTACCTTTATGAAGCCGGGAGTAGGCATATCGCCATTGCAACCAGCGATTATGGTGGCGAAAGGTATCTGTCGCTGAGACGGAGGGCATATAGGGAATTTCTGGAGACAAAAGGCCTCGCCTTTGATCCGGGTCTTTCCTTTTCGGTAAGGCTTTCGAAAGAAGGCGGCAAGGACTTGGTCAGGCAGTTCCTTGCCATCCCGGATTGGCGGCAAAGGGTGGATTCGCTGTTCTGCGGAAACGACATCCTGGCGATTGCGGCAATAAACGAGTTCCGCAGGCTGGGTGTCATGCCCGGTAAAGATATCTCTATTGTGGGAATGGACGATATACCGGATGCCTCTAATACGTATCCGCCCTTGACGACCGTCAGGAAGCCGCGCCAGCTCATTGGCACGGCAGCAGCGGAAATTTTGCTTTCCAGGATTAAAGACCCCGAAAAGCCTTTGGAAAAACGTTTATTTCCCGGACAGTTGGTCGTAAGGGAAAGCGTTGTACATAAAGGAAATAAATAATGAAGACGAGACAGGAAGTCGTGGCCGATCGTATCGGTTATGAATCGAAAGCGGCCGGAGCGATGATCGGGCTAGCCATCGGCGATGCAGTGGGCGATCTTGGACGGAACCAGGAATATCGGGACAAATATGGCCTCATCACCAGGTACTACACGGAAGCCAGGAGTACCGACGATACGGAATTTGGCGTGCTGACGGCCAGGACGCTGATCGACTGCGAGGGGAAGATCACGCCCCGGAAGGTAGCCGATGCCTGGCGGAAATATATATTGGATCGGGGTGGGGCAAAGAAAAGGGGCGGCAGGCCTCTCTATGGAGCCATCGAAAACCTTCGCCGTGGCATGGAGCCTCCGCTCAGCGGCAGGTTCAATGCCATGAATGTGGATGATGGTGCAGCAATGCGTTCTTCTCCTCATGGGATCTTCGAGGCGGGGCGCCCCGAAGCCGCAGCAGAGCTTGCCAAGGCAGATGCCTGTGTCAGCCACGATGCAGACGGTATCTGGGCAGCCCAGGCGATAGCCGCCAGCGTCTCAGGCGCGATTGCCGGCGCAACCGCGGAAGAGATTGTGGCTTTCGGCAAGAAGATGATGCCCGAGGGAAGCTGGATAGCCTACGCCATGGACATTGCCATGGATATCTGCGACCGGAAGCCCACGATTGAAAAGGCCTATGAAGACCTTCATGTCAAGTTATGGACTCCTGAGCATGCCCTTGCGGCCGAAGCCATTCCGCAGGTTTATGCAATATTCCGGCTTACCGGTGGGGACCCTGAGCGAAGCCTTCTGTGGAGTGCGAATTTTGGTCGGGATGCAGATACAATCAGTGGTCTTGTTTGCTCCCTGGCTGGAGCGATGCATGGCCTCGAGGCTTTCCCCTGCGAGTGGGTCGAAAACCTGAGAAAACCTTCGGGAACCTGCCTCGAATTCACGAAGGATGAAGATGTCGTCGACCTTGCCCACGAACTCGTCGAGCTGTCCTGCAGGCGGGAAGCGTGAGGGAAGAATGATGAATGCTGCCATGAAGGTTCAGTCAGCGGCGCAGACTGCCCGCGCAAGGCACTCACGGAACAGGGAATACGGGCTACTACTCCTGCTTGCACCTGCGCTTGTCTATTTTATCGTGTATCACCTGATCCCGATCGCTGGGACTGTCGTTATGTCTTTCCAGGATTTCCGCATCGTCGGGAAGAGTCCATTTGTAGGATTCAAGCACTTTAAGCTGCTTTTCAGCTCACCTGCATTCCTGCAGGTCCTCGCAAACACGCTGATTATAAGTTTCATGAAGATAGTGTTGTTCTTCCCGCTTCCTATCATATTCGCGCTGTTGCTGAACGAAATACGGTCTTCTTTTATCAGAAAATTCGTCCAATCAACAACCTATCTTCCGCATTTCCTTTCATGGGTTGTCATTGCCGGCATTTGGATTGCGTTTCTCTCGCCTGGTACAGGGGGAATGAATCAGATCCGCGGCTGGTTCGGTCTGGCTCCGTTCGACTACATGACGGATAAGGGCTCGATACGATGGGTCCTTTTTTCCTCAGAAACTTGGCGAAGCCTGGGCTGGGACTCGATCATCTATATGACCGCTCTGACGAATATCAGTCCGAGCCTGTATGAATCGGCCGACCTGGACGGTGCGGGACCACTTCAGAAAATGCGCTATATCACGCTGCCCGAACTTGTCCCGACGATGGTGACCGTCTTCATCCTAAACATGGGATTCTTCCTCAATGCGGGATTCGATCAGGTATTCAACATGATGAACGATTCAGTCATCAGCAAAATCGATATCCTTGACACGTACGTATACCGGATAGGACTGCTTAACATGCAATATTCATTCTCGAGCGCTGCCAGCCTCTTCAAGGGAGTCATCGGCCTCCTGCTCACGATCTTTGCCCATTTTTCATCCAAGAAGATTACGGGGAAAGGGCTGTGGTGATGAAAAAAAGCAAAGTCAAGATAACTACTGCTGACAAGGTCTGGCAGGTTTTCATCGTGACACTTCTCCTTTGTGTCAGTGTGATCGTGCTTGTCCCGATATTGAATCTCATCGCGCTGTCGCTTTCCGATCCCGCACGCGTCAGCGAAGTCCGTGGCCTGACCATATTCCCCAAGGGATTCTCGCTCGTGAACTATCGCGTCCTTGCGGCCAATCCGCTGTTTATGAGGAGTATCCTCAATTCGGTGTTCATCACGGTCGTCGGGACGGCCCTCAACCTGCTCGTCACCTCCATGGCTGCCTTCGCCCTGAGCCGGCCCAAACTGCCTTTCAAGCGCTTCTTCATGACAATCATCATCATTGTGATGATTCTGGAGCCCGGCCTCGTCCCCGAATACCTGGTGGTAAAAGGAATCGGCCTGATGAATAGCCAATGGTCGGTAATCCTTTACAAGCTGGTCAATGTCTATTATCTGATCATCCTGATGAGATTTTTCGAGGATATTCCCGAGTCTTTCATCGAAGCTGCGCAAGTAGATGGGGCTTCCTACGGGACGATCCTGGCGAAGGTGATTCTGCCGCTGTCGAAATCGGCATTGGCTACCCAGAGCCTTTTCTATGGTGTCTACCATTGGAATGAATATTTCAGGTCGAGCATTTACCTTTCCGATCCGAACAAGTATCCGCTCCAGCTGATCCTTCGTCAGTTCGTGGTGCTGGACGATACGGCTTCTCTTATCGGCTCGGGCTCGCTCTTCAGTTACGATGAAGCCGCACGCCTCAATTACGATGCGCTGCAGGCAAGTACGATCATCGTGGCTATATTGCCGGTTCTCATTATCTACCCTCTGATCCTCAAGTATTACGCACGGGGATCAATGGAGGGAGGAATCAAGGAATAGGAGGTTCTATCATGAGAAAGCGCACCATTATACAATCGCTGATGATGGTTCTGCTGATGATGGGAGTCGTCCTTGGCGCTTCGGCGGCGCCCAAGGTAAGACTTGCACTCAAGGATCTGGATACTGACCCGAACGGGGCACAGTTCATCCAGCTCATCGAAAAAGGTATGGCTGCCGAAGGGAATCCTGTCGATATCGAGCTGGTCAAGGTCCCGGCTGGCAATTATGCAGAGAAGATCAGCCTGATGATCATGTCGGGCGATGTTCCCGACCTCATCTATTTCCAGGGTGGGGACGATAAAATTGCGATGCAGGGTATGCTCGAGGATCTTCAGCCCTATGTCGAGAAATCGAAGTACCTGAAGAACGTGCTCGACCAGCACAGCAAACTGAGGCTTGAAAGCTATCCTTACCTGCTCTGGGTTGCTCCTCCCCGTGTCCGGACGCCGGTCATGAGACAGGACTGGTTCGATTCCCTGCCCTCGGCCCAGGCGGTTGCGGCCAAACCCAGCGTCGATACCTACTATGCCCTGTTCAAAGATCTTGTGCAGAAGAAAGGCGCAAAGTACGCCGTTTCGGTCACCGGGGCGACCAATGGTATTGAGGAACTGGATGCGGTTTTCGACGCGGCATTCGGGATCAAGTCGACCTGGATCAAGGGTTCGGATGGAAAATGGGTCTATTCCAGGGTCACCCCCAATGAAAAGGAAAAGCTTGAATTCTATGCCAAGCTGTACAGGGAAGGCCTCCTCGATCCCGAATTCCTGACGAAGAAATGGGATACAAAGGAGCAGGTTTTCTACGAAGGCAAAGCGGGCCTCATAATGGGTGTCGCGCCTGGCAGCGTCGATGTTTATGCAAACAAGATGATGAAAACTCAGGGCGTTGATATCGTCGCTCTGCCGCCTGCTGCTGGAAAAGCCCAGGGTCTGACACCATTCGTCGATGTAACGAAGGAAACGAGGGGATTCGCGATTTCTTCTACCTCGAAATCCAAGGCAGCCGCCTTCGCGGTGCTGGATTTTATGTGGAGCCCTGAAGGTCTTAAGATTGCCAAGCTGGGCATGCCTGGCGTGCATTATGTCGAAGAGCCGAAGAAGTATGTCCTGACCGACAAATATTCCGAGTGGTATAACGGCTGGTTTGGCGACTCCTTCAATGGCTTCAAACCTGACAAGCCCCTTTC
>JAJFUL010000104.1 GCA_021372425.1 Spirochaetaceae bacterium | reverse complement strand
CTTGAAATAGCCCTGGCGGTAGAGAAGGCCTACGACGACCAAAGGCAGCCCCAAGTCGCTGGAAGTCTTCATGTGATCGCCCGACAGGATGCCAAGGCCGCCCGAGTAGGTCGGCAATGATACATCGATCCCGAACTCCATGGAAAAATAGGCCGTTACCGGGTTCTTGGGTCCCTTGTACCAGGCATCGCCCTTGTTGTAGCGCTCGAACTTGCTCTTCACTTCATGAAGATCGGCTATGAAGGAATCGTCCTGGGTGAGCTGGTCGAAGCGCTCCTGGCTCACCATGCCGAGCATCTTTACCGGATTCTGCCCGCTTGCGGCCCATGCGTCCGGGTCGATGCGGATGAACAGCGATACTGCCTCGAAGTTCCAGGACAGCCAAAGGTTGTGGGCAATTGCATCGAGGGCGGTCAGCTCCCCCTCCAACCTTGGTTTTACCGTATGTGTCACAATTCTCATATGGATTCCACCTTGAGAGAAGATATCGGATCGCCATGCCTTCCATGAGGCACAGGAGTTCTCATTCCTTCTGGCTTCCCAGAAGGCCATGCAGCTTTTCCAGGAATGAATGGCCTTTGTCGGCAGGAGTCTTTCCGCTATTTGCAGCCTGTTGATTCACTTCCGGACGATTTGAAGCGGGGCGCTCTGGCTCGGCCTGGGTGGCGCCGGGTTTCACTTCCCCAACGTCCCTGGCCCCCCTGCTTGCCTCGCCTTCCTTCTCTGCCCGGCCTTCCCTGCCGGCGGCAGCAGCTTGCTGTCTTGTCAAACCCGTTTCCTGTCTTGGCAGGTTCCCACCGTATTTTTCCCTGTAAAGGGTCATTCGCTCTTCCATAGTCATCGAATAAAGATTGGCAGCTTCAGGGGATCCGCTTCCGGAAGGCCGCCGGTCTGGCGATCTCCCCGATTGACCTGACTGGCCGGCCTGGCTTGACTGGCCAGACGTCGGACGGCGCTGCCCCTGTCTGGGACGGGACTGTAGATTCCGCGGCCCCCGTTGATCCCTCGAGTCCCTGCGCCGATCTCCACCACGGCGATCATCATCCCAGGGACTCTCCCTCCGGATGACCACGCCTTCGCTCAGGTCCTTGGGCAATCCGTCAAGACCTTCGAAAGGGCTCAACGAGAGCGTAGGATCAAGCGAGCGCCTGATGGCGGGGATTCCGTACATATAACGCTCGCAGGCAAGGTTATAGAGGCAGGCCTCCAGATTCTGCTGGTCGAGGAAGCCAAGCCGCTCGGCATAGAATTCCGGTTCGAGGGGAATATCGAAGTTGACAACCACGGGGAATTTCGCCTTTTCAAGGTCTTTTGCGCCATCATCCGTGAGGACGAGAACAAAAGCCTTTTTAGACGACTGGGCAGCCTGCCCGCCTGTCTGTCCGGCATCCTGGTTCCCCTGCGATCCATTCGTACTCTCCCGAGCTCCAGGTTCTTGCGACACGGCGCTGCTTGCAGCGTGGGCGACCGGTGAAACAGCACCAGCATCGAAAAGCGCCTTTTCAAGGATCTGTCTCTTCCTGCCCGGCTGCAGGGATCCGGCGATATAATCAGTCGGTACTCCGTTCAGGGCGAGCCGTTTGGAAAGCTCGATCGCCGTATTCTTGAGATTGCAGAACAGACAGATGTGCTGAATGGCCGGATCGGCAGCCAGGCCAAGCACGAAACGAAGCTTCTCTTCTTCCTTGATCTCGTAGGAGACCGTATGTATCGTCCCGACAAGACCGATCGATTCCTGGAGGCGGACTTCCTTCGGATTGTCCGCAATGTCCCAGGCAAAAGCCTTTGACCTCGGCGTATTTTTCCCTTCGATGACCAGTGTCTTGCGCTCCCATGAAGGCAGGAGATGCCCCTGTACCCTGCGAAGCTTTTCGTCCGGCATTTCGGCGATCTTCTCGGCCGAATCGATAATTACGAATCCGAAGTGGCGTGGGGCCAATCTGGCGACCGAATCAGGTCCCGACAGGATTTCAGAGAGAGTCTGCATGGTGGCGATGACGAGACTGGCCTTCCCGATCCCTGCGGGGAGAGCCTGAGCTCCATCAAGCACAGCAAGGCTGACCTGTTCCTCCAGGCCACTGCCTAGGGTAAGGGCACAGTCCTGAGCCTGCTTCAGCTCATCTTCGTTGCTCACCACGTACAGGACACGGAAGTTGTCGCCAACCCCATTCGGCTGCGTGAGCCAATGGAAGGCCGGAAACATGAAAATCCGATCCCTGTCTTTCTGGATGTCGGTCCTGACGAGCAAATTCTCATTTTCTTCAAAAAGCCCGGAAAGGAGCTTCTCATAAAAAACCGATAGGTAGGTACTGCCTATATCTGCAATTCCACGGAGTTTCTCCTGGATGGGAAAACGACTCAAGTCCATAGCTAATCCTATTTGTAGAAAATCATTATATGATGTATATCTCAACAATCAATTGCAAGATGACTATAATACCTCAAACGTAATTAAAAGTGAAGGCATGCCTCCGGTACACCCATTGAAACGTGTTCTAGCGCTTTGGCAGGCTGATCCCGGGCGAACATTGACTGGGCAAGGCGCTGCCGGCTATAGTCATTCTGTTGGGTTTGCAGGGTAAGGAGAGGGAAATGGCCGGGTATCCGCAGTCGGACCTCGAGGAAATCCGCAAGAAGAATGCCTTCATCATCGATATGGATGGCGTGATTTACCACGGCAACCTGCTGCTGCCAGGGGCGGCCGAATTTGTTGAATGGCTCAAGACTCGCAATAAAAGCTTTCTCTTCCTGACCAATTCGAGCGAAAGGTCGCCCGAGGAGCTATCCCAGAAGCTGTCCCGCCTTGGAATCGAAGTGGAAGCGAAGCATTTCTACACGAGTGCGCTTGCAACCGCCAGTTTCCTGGCGAGCCAGAAGCCGAAAGGCACAGCCTATGTCATAGGAGAGCCTGGCCTGATTCATGCGCTTTATGGCGTGGGTTACACGATGAACAACATCAATCCCGATTATGTCGTAGTTGGCGAGGCAAGATCATACAATCTGGACACGGTTGAGAAGGCTGTCAAGCTTGTGCTGGGCGGCGCAAGACTCATCGGGACCAACCCTGACCTCACCGGCCCCTCAGAGGACGGCCTTGTCCCGGCTTGCGGCGCCCTGGTCGCACCCATCGAACTCGCAACAAGTCGAAAAGCCTATTTCATCGGCAAACCAAACCCTCTGATGATGCGCCACGGGCTCCGCACCCTTGGAACCACGCGGGAGGAGACTGCAATCATCGGTGACCGGATGGACACCGATATCATCGCAGGAATCGAGGCAGACATCGATACAACCTTGGTGCTTTCGGGCGTCACTTCC
>JAJFUL010000095.1 GCA_021372425.1 Spirochaetaceae bacterium | reverse complement strand
CAGCCCGGCGGCCAATCACCCGGTGTTCAGCGACTGAGGAATCACCAAGCTCGAGCATTGAGCCCAGAACGCAGAGTTTTCGTCCTTTCCATTCGACCGAATCGACAAAATCCAAGGCCGCAGCTACAGAATCGGGGTTGGCGTTATAGCAATCCCTGATGAGTGAAATGCTGCCTTCAAAAATTTCGGAGCGGCCAAAAAGCGGTTTTACAGCCTGAAGACCTTGCGCAGCGAGCGCGGGTTCGGCTCCCATTTCCACGGCTACCGAAAGCGCAGCAAGTGCATTGTTGAGATTGTGCCTACCGGGAAGCGGAAAAAGGATCGTCTGCCCCATCCATCGCAGTTGCCAGCCGGACAGACCGAGGTTTTCAGCAGATTCCAGTCCTATGGTGGAATGGAGACCGAATTCGGTTACCCGGCCGCGGACTTTTTCCTTGAGAAAATCCCTAAAGCTGTCGTCTTCCCAGACAAGGCCAATCTGCTTGCCATTGAAACGGGAGAAGATGTTCTTCTTTTCCTGTGCGATGCCCTGCCGGGATCCGATGATGCCGACATGCGCCGTCCCGATATTGGTTATGACAGCCAGGTCTGGTTCGTAGATTTCATCGAGTTCATCCATTTCGCCCACGCGGTTCATTCCCATCTCGAACACGCCGATTTTGTGTTCAGGCCTGATCGTGAACATAGAGAGGGACAGACCGATATCCGAATTCAGGTTACCTGCGTTCATTATGAGTGTGCCTTCCGGGTACGCCGGAGCGAGCGTCGCCCCGATGCATTCCTTGGTCGTGGTCTTTCCGGAAGACCCTGTGACGCCGATGCGGAACAGATTCCGCATGCGCTGCCGGTAGTCTTTTGCGAGCATCTGAAGGGCTCGCAGTGGCGAATCGACAAAAACGAGACAGGCCCGTGCGAGGACGCCCGCCTTTGCCGGTGTTCCTGTTTGTCGAGCCGACTCTTGAATATCTGCTTCAATATCTGCTTGCATGGCGGCAACCCTGGCCAGGATTTCCTGGCAACGGGCTGCGCTGGCAATGATGCAGCTGCAGCCTTGTTTCAAGGCAGCTTCGATGAAGTCGTGCCCATCGACCTTATCGCCAGGCAGCGCAACGAAAAGCGAACCAGGAACAATCGCCCTTGAATCGACGACAACATTGACGATCTGCTCATCGAGATTCCCGCGACAGGCACCGCCCACGATGCCGGCCACTTCCCCGGCCGTAAAGAGGGCTTTGCTTTCAGTCATGTTTGTCCTCCCCTGCGGCTTGGGATTTTGCGGATGAAACCTGCGTACCTGGTTTGGTCGGAATAATCTGGATCCGCATCCTCTCTTCGGGCTGTACTTTCTTCAGGCCGAGATAATTCGCCATCTCAGAAGTCCTCTTGCGGCTGGACAGTAGGGCGATATCGGCTTCGAGCCGCTTGTTCCAGGCAATCCAGCTCTGCTGCTCGAGTTCGAGGTTGTGCGCCTTTTCAGACAGGTCGGCAAAGCGGCTGGTCTGCCAGACGAGCCCCACAGCAAATAGACAGGAAATAATAATCAGTGACCAGGAGCGGCTCATTTTCATAGGCCGGCCTCCGCCGTCGACTTGCCTTCGGGCAGCTTGCGCAAGGCCCTTAGTTTTGCCGACCGGGATGCCGGGTTTTTTGCGATTTCATCGAAGGAAGGAACAAGCGGCTTCTTGCAGATGAGTTCAACCTTGCCCTGGGCTGCAAACTCGCGGAAAGTGCGCTTGGCAATGCCATCTTCGAGCGAATGGAACGAGATGATCGCGATGATGCCCGAAGGAGCCAGGAGCGAAGCGGCGAGCGCGAGGCCTTCCTCTTCCCTTTCCAGCTCGTTGTTCACCTTGATCCTGAGAGCCTGGAAAGTCTTTGTGGCAGGGTGGATACGGCCGCGCCTGTAATCAGGCGGAACTGCACCGGCGATAAGGTCGGCCAATTTGGCGGAGCTGTGTATCGGCGAATTCTTCCTCGATTCCACGATGGCTCTCGCGATGCGCCTGGAATAGCGCTCGCCGCCATATGCGTAGATGGTATCAGCAAGGCTTTTCTCATCGCTGCGATTGACAATGTCCGCAGCGGTGAGCTCCGCATCCGGAGAAAAGCGCATATCGAGCGGTTCATCATGGGTAAAGGAAAAGCCGCGGCCCGAGTCGAAAAAATCGAACATCGAAACGCCGAGGTCAAAAAGGACGAAGTCCGGTTTCGCGCGCCCTTTGGTCTGCCCAAGGCTTTTCAGGCATTCATCGAAATAACCTTCCATGATCTTTAGTCGGTCGGAATAGGGAAAAAGGCGCTCGCCTGCCCTTTTGCACGCTGCAGGATCTGCGTCGATGCCCGTGTAATGAACAAAGGGGTATTGCGAGAGGATGGCTTCCGCGTGTCCGCCTGCACCCAGTGTGCAGTCGATGACATTCGCGGCCGGATTGCCAAGGGATTCGAAAAGGGAAACTACTTCCCCCAGCATTACCGGAGTGTGGATGGTGCAAGGAAAATTCTCGTTTTCTGCCATAATCCTGCTGATGCCTAAAGCGTCAGTCCTCCCAATTCCTCGGCAGCCGAAAGAAATTCCTTTTCATTTTCGTCAAGATAGCGCCGATATTCTTGTGCGTCCCAGATCTCAATATATTTGCTGATCCCAAGGATGACACATTCCCTTGTCAGTCCGGCCCACTCGCGCAGGCTCTGAGGAATGGAGATCCTGCCAAGCCGGTCGATTTCGACTTCCTGTGCCGGGGCGAGAATCCGCCGCTGCACGAGTCGGGATTTCGCCTGGAACAGGCTGGTACTGGACATCAGTTTTTGGGAAAATTCCTGCCAGCACACAGGAGGGAAAAGCCAGAGGCATTTATCAATTCCTTGCGTGAGAACAAGATCGACACCAGGCAGCTCGCTTCGCATGCGGGCGGGTAGAGAAAGCCTGCCTTTTTCATCGAGCGTGTTCCGGAATTCTCCCGTAAGCAAGTTCATACCACTATTTCCTACTTATTCCCACAATTTCCCACTACATGCTAATTCTAGCCGCTAATTGCCTGATGTCAACAAAACTGAAATGAAAAGAATCGACAGAATTAATATTTTTTGCGCTCACGCTATACATTCGTATAGATGTTTGGGAATTAAGGAAGGTTTGAGAAGTATTGTTAAGATTAAGGGCAAAAAAGCCTATTTCATGACAGCAATTCTCTTGCCAGCCCTCTTATCATTGTGCTATCGACCGAGGGGTCTGCGAATATCCTGATTTTGCGGAGTGAAACTTGGAGCGATTCGAGCGTGGATGGCCCGAAAACCGAAGGCCTGGCAGAAAAATCCAGCCAGCCCTGAGCCGTCTTGATCCTGAAATTCGACTCGAAGTTGATGGGCTCGGGTATATCGATGACTATATCGGTTTCGGGAATATTGGCGGCCATGGCAAGGGAAGCCTCGGCCTCCAGCCTCTTGTCGAGGTTGCTGAGATCATGATGGATCACGTTGGCCCCATCGTAGGGTATCTCTGCGACGAGAGGATAAAACCTGCCCGAAAGCGCCAGCCTTGCCGGAATGAATTCCTCCGCCGTAGAGCCGGAAAAGAGCCTCGTAAAAGCATGGTCATCGAGTCCATAAAGGCTGTCCGAGTTGATCAGCAGGCGCGAAAGCCCGAGCAGGATGGATTTCTTGACCATCGATGTCGCTGACCTCACGGTCGGATGCCAATACACCGAGCGATACATCTGGTATTTCGAGAAGAGCACTGCCTCGACACTCATCTCGCTTTTCTCGTCGATGCCGGGCTGATCATCGACGATGAACAGCTTCCGCATAATGAAATCGGCATCCTGTATTCCATAGGGAACACCGCAATAGTATGCGTCGCGCGTAAGGTAATCGATCTTGTCGGGGTCGAGCACGCCGGACAATATCCTGCGATATACAATCGTCTCATGATCGCGGGGAGACACCCTGTCGCTGTCTATGATCGCGGCAACCTGTTCCGGATCAGCCGAACAATCGAGAATCGCCTTGCGCAGGGGGTCCTGGAGGACCAGGTCTCCCGCCAGGGCTTCGTGCGGCGTGAGCGGAAGCTCTTTCAGAGAATGGGCATAGGGATAATGGCCAATGTCATGGCAAAGCGCCGCCACGAGAAAGGAACGCAGCCCCGTTTTGGTGGCGAAGGGAAGCTGCCCGCGCTCGAGCAGGGCTTGGGTAAGCCTGCGGGTCAGGTAGTAGACGCCGAGGCTGTGTAATTTCCGGGTATGAGTGGCGCCCGGATATACGAAGGCGACGGGACCGAGTTGGCGTATGCCATCCAGTACCTGAAAAGGCTGGGTTTGGATAAGCGCGGCGAAGGAGTCGTCAAAATGAATGTCGCCCCAGACAGGATCGCGGATTACGTTGTCAAAGCGGTTCGAAATCGAGAGCAGAAGGCTCATGTCCGACATAGTTACCTGTCTAGCACAGCTCAATGCCGTGCGCAAGAGGCTCAAAGAGAGAGCGCCGACGAACATGAAGCTGCCAGAGCAGCTTGGACAGGACAAGGATGGAATGATAGGATTCACCCATGCAATACCTGAACGGGAAAGTCTATCATGCTGCCGGAGGCTTTCTTGGCCAGCTTCTGGAAGAAGTGCCCGATCATACCAGGGTCGATGGCGATCTCGTCAGCAGATGGACCTCATCTGAGCCCGGATCAGTCTACTGGACCAGGAATGTCTGGGAAAAACCTTTTCTCCTTGAATTCGATTCGATTTCCCAGGCAGCCAAAGCCTTGAAAGCCATCCAGCGCAATTGGGCAGCCTGCCCCACCCGTCTGTATCGCCGCGTTGCCCTTATAGAAGAAGCGCTGCCAGGGATTTCGGCCAAGGCCCGGGCCTTCCCTTTCGTCATACCTGCGGCGCCCATGGGGGCCTTTACGCTCCTGGACGAGCATCTTCTTCTCGGCTCTGCCGAGTGTTCGAGCAAATTTCCCAATGGTGAGCTGAGTTTCATTGAAGACAAGGGTGGACCGCCTTCGCGGGCTTACCTGAAACTGTGGGAAGCGCTGGAGCTGGCAGGCAGGATGCCTTGCCCCGGTGAATGCTGCCTGGATGCAGGCGCAAGTCCCGGCGGATGGACCTGGGTCCTTTCCAATCTTGGTGCAAAGGTGATTTCGATAGACAGGGCGCCGCTCGATCCGGCAATAGCGACGCGGGCCAATGTCTCATACATGTCGCACGATGCCTTCACGTTGAAGCCAGAGGATATAGGCCCTGTCGACTGGCTTTTCTCCGATGTGATCTGTTATCCACCCGCCTTGCTGGCCTGGATCGAAAAGTGGCTGGAATCAGGACTGGCAAAAAACTTCATCTGCACGATAAAGATGCAGGGTGAACATTTCGACAAAGCGACGACCGATCGTCTCGCTTCGATTCCTGACTCACGCGTAGTGCATCTCTGGCACAACAAGCACGAATTGACCTGGATGAGGCTGGCCCGCTCCTGAAGCCTTACCGGAATTTCGCCTTGAGTCGCGCCCACATTTCCCGCTGTAGATCTTCCTCTGAGCGTTGTGCGACTTTGGTTCCTTCCGAAACATTCGAGACTGTGTCTGCAGGCAATTCCGCCAGAAACGGCGAGGGGCCAGGTTCATATTGCTGGCCGCGCTTCCTGCGATGAAGGCAGCGGCTGAGAAAGAGGCGTTTCTTGGCTCTGGTAAGCGCAACATAAAAAAGACGGCGTTCCTCTTCGACGCTGCCGCCTGCCTCGCTGTTGACCGCCTTGCTGTTGACTGCCTTGCGGCTTTGGTCTTCGCCTCGCTTGCCGCCGTCTTCCTCGCCCACATCGCCATTCGCTCCAAGCGATTTGGCATGTGGCATGATGCCGTCTTCACAGCCAGGAACGAACACAATGTCGAATTCGAGGCCTTTTGCCGAGTGTATGGTGAGCAGGCTCACTTTGCCTTCATCGTCTTCCGACTCGTCGCGCGTCAGTAGCGCGACTCGCCCGAGATAGGCAAAAAGACTCGAGTCCATCGTGTCAGGATCTCGTTCCCAACGCTCTATCGATGATGCGAGCAGCTCGATGCTGTGGTATTTCCATGCCGGGGCCTTTTCCTGAGACTTGTATTCCTCGAGCAGATATTGCCAATAGCCGATTTCGGCCACCATGTCGCGCAGGCAGGCAGAGAGGGACTTCCTCCTGGACAGGATTGTGTCGCGCAACGTTTCGATGTAATCGAAGAATTCGCAGATCGCCGTGACAGGTTTGCCCTGCACGGCAAAATCCCCGGTTTTAGCGATGAGCGACGCAGCCGTGTGGATTGAGATGTTCCTTGATCTCGAAAATCCGGTGATCTTTTCGATCCCTGCTTTCCCGATCCCGCGCCGGGGCACGTTCATCACCCGGAGTGCGCTCACATCATCGTCGGGATTGGCGCAGAGCCTTAAATAAGCGAGCATGTCCTTCACTTCCCTGCGCTGATAGAAGGATGGTCCCCCTGCTGTCCTGTAGGGGACGCCCGATTCCATTAACTCCTCTTCTATCTGTCTGGATTGATAGTTGGTGCGCACGAGGATGCCGAAAGAATCCCAGGGAAGGCCATCCGAGATGCGGAGTTGGCGCATACGTTCGATGATCGATTTCGCTTCATCCACTTCATCCTCGCATTCAGCCACGAGAATCGGTATGCCCTTCCTGCCTTCCGGAGACCAGAGATTCTTCTTCTTCCGCCTGACATTGTGCGCTATCAGCGCGTTGGCCGCGTCCAGGATCATTGACGTTGAGCGATAGTTCCTTTCGAGCTTGATCTCGACAAGACCCGGGAAATCCTTCTCGAATTTTTCGATGTTTCCGAAATTAGCGCCTCGCCACGAATAGATCGACTGGTCGTCATCGCCCACGGCGCAGATATTCCTCGGTGCAAAGGTCCTCACAAGTTCGTACTGCTGGAGAGAGGTGTCCTGGAATTCATCGATCATGACGTAGCGGAAACGCCCGCGCAAAGCTTCCGCCACTTCGGGAAACCGCAGCATTATCTCGAGCGGCATGGCAATCAGGTCATCGAAATCTACAGCGTTGTAAATCCGCAGGGTCTTGCGATATTCGGCATACAATGCGCCATATGAATCGTCGCCATCATCCTTGCCTGCCCCTGGGCCGGAACCTGGAATATAGTTTGAGCGAATACTTGAAAAGGAATCCGCAATCTTGGCTGCATCGAGGTTGGCCATGACCATGCCTAGGTCCCTCGCGGACTCCTTGACCGCATGCACGCGGTCCTGTTCGTCATAAATGGTGAAATTGCTTTTCCATCCCAGTCGATGAATTTCCTTGCGCAGCAACCAGGCGCCGAAGGAGTGAAAGGTGCTTACCATGAGATTTTTCAGCGGCAGTCCGACAAGGGATCGGGCTCGGTCTGCCATTTCCCGGGCGGCCTTGTTGGTGAAGGTGAGCGCGAGGATGGATTCCTGCGGCACACCGTCATCCAACAACCTTGCGATGCGGTAGGTGATGACACGGGTCTTCCCCGAGCCCGCCCCCGCGATGATGAGAAGCGGTCCTTCCGTCGTCATGACAGCCTTTTTCTGTTCCGGGTCAAGATCTGAGGTCAAGTTGCATTCCACGTGTTCGATAATGCCGTCAGGCGAGCATTACATCGACTTGAAAAATATTGTTTTGGCGCCAGTTCCCAATATGCCGACCAGAGCGCCTACGACTATCCCGGCGATTACAACACCGCCGATTGTTGCAAGCGTGGCTTTTTTCTTGTCCATGCCAAGCACCCAGGCTCCGAGAGTCCCGGTCCATGCGCCCGTCATCGGCAGCGGAACGGCCACGAAGATCATCAGGCCCCAGTAGCCGTATTTCTCGATCTTCTCATGCACCTTCTTCTGGGTCTTTTCGACAGTCCGGTCGAAAAACGACTTGTACGTTTTCCATTTGTAAAGAAGCTTATGGAACGTGGAAAGGAAAAGATAGACGATGAAGGGCACCAATGCATTGAAGAATATGGAGATGAGCGTGGCTGGCAAGATGCCGACTCCACGGATCACGGCATAAGGTATCGCACCTCTCAGTTCCGATATTGGCAGGACCGAGAAAAGCGCAGTCATCAGCAAAGTAGAAAGGCTCATGGTCAGAGCAGTTTAGCAGATATCGGGCCAAAGGAAAAGTACAGGGGGAACAGTGGAAAGGCTGGAGGCTTCAGTCGAGGAGAAAATTCCCGACAAGCGACGTGAATTCTGAAAGCGAAGGCTTGATCCATACAATGCCAGGAAGAGCGCGGAAGAAAGTCATCTGGCGTTTGGCGTACTGGCGGGTGTGCAGCTTGATCGCCGCCTTGATTTCATCCTTGTCCGCTCCTTCTATCGTAAAGAATTCCCGGTAGCCGATGGCTCTCATCCCAGGGCTGTCAGCACCGTAGCCCTTTGCCATGAGGCCGGAAACCTCGTCGGCGAGTCCATCTGCGAACATGGACTCCACCCTCGCATCGATGCGCTCGTTCAGCTCGCTGCGCGGGCGAAGGATGCCCAGGACGAGGAGTTCGTGGCATGGTCGCGGAAGGCTGGACGGAGCAAAATCAGAAGGCGCCATGCCGGTACTCCTGAGTATTTCCACGGCGCGAGTCAGCCGGTAATGGTCGTTGGCGGAAATTCTGGCCGCACTCGC
>JAJFUL010000051.1 GCA_021372425.1 Spirochaetaceae bacterium | reverse complement strand
GGACAATGCCGCAAAAAATCGACATCCTGTCTGATTATTTCCTCGACCGTAGGGATGATCATTGAATGGTCTCCACGCGGATCATGTTGGTGGTCCCCTGCTGGGCCAGCGGAAGGCCGGCCACGATGACAACCTTGTCTCCAGACTTCAGAAGGCCTTCGCCCTTGCAGAGCGAAATCGCTTCATCGACAACCGCGTCAAGTCTCGTGCCTTTGCCGCTGTGCATGAAAGGATGGACTCCCCAGTTGAGCGCCATCTGGTTATAGAGCCGCTCATCGCTCAGGAAGGCATAAATCGGCATGCGCGGGCGCAGGCGGGAAAGAAGCCGCGCCGCGTGGCCCGTCTCGGTCAGCACGATGAGTGCTTTCGCCCCGCACAGATAGGCGACGGAAACCGCGTTATACGACATAATGGCCGGAATGTCGCCGGTCTTGACCTCCGGCGGTACATCCTGGTGGAAATCTGCATAGTCGAACTGCTCTTCCACGACATCGATGATGGAGCGCATCGTCCTGACGACCTGCACTGGGTATTTCCCCATCGCGGTCTCACCGGAGAGCATAACCGCGCTTGTCGAATCGAAACAGGCATTCGCAACATCGGATGCTTCCGCGCGCGTCGGCATGGGATTCTCTATCATGGACTCCAGCATCTGCGTCGCCGTAATGACAGGCTTGGCCGCCAGGTAACATTTTCTGATTATGCTTTTCTGCGCAATCGGGACCGTTTCGATGGGCATTTCCACGCCCATGTCGCCGCGCGCTATCATTATCCCGTCGGCTTCATGGATTATCTCATCGATATTCGCGATGCCGCGCGCCGATTCGATTTTCGCGATCAGCTTTGTGGTGGGGCGCTTTCCTGTCGAAATGGCGAACCTCTGAACAAGACGGCGCACTTCCTCGATATCAGTCGCACAACGCACAAAAGACAAGGCGATGTAGTCAATTTCGCTTCCAACCGCCCACGCGATATCGCCTATATCCTTTTCGGAAAGAAAAGGGATTGGGTAATCCGCGCCGGGAATTGTCAGATGCGCCTTTGGACGCAGGGCGCCCTCATTCTCGATCCGGACGACCACGGCGTGCTGCTGCTTCCGTACAACGCTGCCGGCAAAATATCCATCCATCAGGATTACCTTCTGGCCGATCGCACAGATCCGGTCAATATCGGGCAGGTTGGTGAATACGTGCGCCGGCGAATCCGATTTGCTGTCCTCGATGCCGGCCGCATCCCGGCTTTCGATGACAAGCTCCGTCCCTGCCTGTATTGGCAGCGTCGTTGAATATCCATAAAGCCGCAATGCCGGTCCCTTTATATCCGCCATGATCGCGATTGGCTTCCGGAGCTGTTGGCGCGCTTCCCGTATCATCGCCACTGCTTTATCCGCCTCATCATGGGATTTATGCGAGAAATTGAGCCTGAAGACATCGACGCCTTCCTGCATCAGCGCTTTGATCATCGCTGGACTTTCAGACACGGGGCCTGTTGTCGCCACAATTTTTGTCCGCTTTTCCATATAAACACCCCTCAATTGGCTCTCGACCCAAATCCACTGCTTTCGCTCCCGGGACCTTTTCCTGGAACGAAAAGTCCTGTATTTTTATTATACCGTATGAAGCCCGACAATTTCGAGGGTCCTGCCCCGCAGGTACAGAGCCGGGAACCGCCCGGAAAACCCGGCCAACCCGAGCACAAAAAGCAGCCGCACCAGCTTTCGCCGCAGGCTGCAAAAAACGCAAAGTTCCGTGCCTTTGTCCGCCAGGCGCCGGAAGCTCCCGGTGTCTACATCATGCGGGATGAAAGCGGGACCATCATCTATGTCGGAAAGGCCAAAATCCTCAGAAATCGCCTGCTTTCATATTTCACGGGCAAGAAGGAAGCGAAGACGCGCCACCTCGTTTCCAAGATCGCGACCATCGAATGGGTACTGGCAGGAAACGAATATGACGCACTCCTGCTCGAGAACAACCTGATCAAGGAACACAGCCCCCGGTACAACATCAGCCTGAAGGACGGAAAGACATACCCTTCGATCCGGATAACGAACGAGGAATTCCCCCGGGTCTTCCGCACGCGTCGCATCATCAACGACGGAAGCGAATATTTCGGCCCATTCCCGAGCGCGGAGACGATCGACATCTACCTGGACCTGATCAAGCGCCTGTTTCCCCTGCGACGTTGTGTCGCCCTGAAAAAGCGCGATGCGCCCTGCATGTATTATCACATCGGCCGTTGCCCTGCTCCATGCGCCGGGAAGATCACGCATGCCGACTACATGGAGCGCGTCGAGGAAATCCGCAAACTCCTCTCAGGCGACACGGCCTCCCTCGAGGCCAACCTGAAGGAGAAAATGGGAACTGCTTCCGCAGAATTCCGCTTCGAGGAAGCCGCACGGCTCCGCGACGCAATCAAAGCGGTCGAGCAATTCGTCGGGCGGAGCAATGTCCAGGACTTCGACATCGAGGCGCGCGACTATATTGCCTGGCATGGTGATGGCGACCTGCTGAGCATCGTCGTCTTCCGCATGCGTGATGGCAGGATGAAAGGGAGGGACAGTTATCTCTCCCCGCTCTACTCCACCGAAGAAGAGGCCATCCAGACTTTTCTCACGAGTTACTACGACAAGACGAACCCGCCGCCTGAGCAGATTTATCTGATGAAATCGGCTGCTCCCGCGGCAGTGCGGAAGTATATCCGCAGTCTGGGTGCCGTCGCAGGCGGCAAAGGCCCAGCGCACCGCGTCGCCTTCCTCCTGCCGCGGGAGCAGCCGCACACCGCCACCATGCAGCTGGCGCTGCAGAATGCCAGGGAAGAACTGATCAAGCGCCGCCGTGAAACCGGCGACCTGCAGGCGCTGATGGAATTACGCAGCCTGGCTGGCCTTTCCGATATCCCCGCGCGCATCGAAGGATTCGACATCGCCCATCTCGCCGGCAAGTACACCGTCGCTTCCCTGGTCAGCTTCCGCAACGGCGTGGCGGACAAGAAAAACTACCGCTATTTCAGGATAAAAAGCCTGGCCGGAGCCGTCGACGATTTCGGGGCCATCCGCGAAGCCGTTGCCCGGCGCTATACTCGCCTCATCAACGAGGAAGCGGAACTCCCGAACCTCGTGCTCGTCGATGGCGGCGCAGGCCAGGTTTCCGCCGCAAAGGGAATCCTTGACGAACTCGGACTCGATTGCGACCTCGCCGGTCTCGCCAAGAAGAACGAGGAAATCTACCTGCCCGGTCGGAGCGAACCGATCGTGCTGCCCAAGGATTCACCTGCATTGCGCGTCCTCGTGGCGGTACGCGATGAAACCCATCGCTTCGCCACCGGTCTGTCGAAGAAACTCCGCAACAAGGACCTGCGTTTCACGCGTCTTCAGGCCGTACCGGGAATCGGCGAAAAGCGTGCAAAAAAACTGATGAAAGAATATGGATCGCTGGAGGCGATCGCCATTTCCCAGCCCGAGGAGATCGCCCGCAGAGCAGGCATCAAGCTGGAAATCGCTCTCCAGGTTCGGGAAGTCGCCGTCAAATCCTATGGCATGGATTAAAAAAGTGAAGTAAGATGGCTCAACCAATTCAAGGAGTTTCATGATGGACATCCATTCGCTTCAAAAAATCGCGCTTTCAATGCGAAGCCTGACCATTGATGCCGTTCAGAAGGCAAATTCGGGCCACCCTGGTCTTCCGCTTGGCGCCGCCGAGCTGGGCGCCTACCTTTATGGCGAGGAAATGATCTACGATCCTACCGACCCCTCATGGATCAACCGGGATCGTTTCGTGCTTTCTGCGGGCCACGGCTCGATGTTCCTTTATTCGATACTGCATCTTGCCGGCTTCCCGTTGACAATCGATGATATCAAGGCTTTCCGCCAGGTCGGCTCAAAATGCCCCGGCCATCCCGAATACCAAGTCACCCCCGGCGTAGAGACCACGACCGGCCCGCTCGGCCAGGGCATTGCCACCGCAGTCGGTCTCGCCAT
>JAJFUL010000019.1 GCA_021372425.1 Spirochaetaceae bacterium | reverse complement strand
AGTCGCCATACTGAGAAGTGAAGGGCTTGTCGTTGAAGACCTGATAGTGCTTATAGAGAGGGGGAAAAAGGGGAGATCGGACATGGAATCGCTCGGCGTCAGGCTTCACGCATACCTCCACGTCGCCGAACTTTTCAGCTATTGCGAGAGCATTGGCATCATTGATTCTCAAAAGAGGATGGATCTTGAGTGTTTCGTGGACGGAGAGTAGTCTGGAGAGACTCCTGCCCCGGCAACTATCTTTATTAGTAAACATCCGAAAAAGCACAATGATTTCAAGCTCTTTTCTTATCCAGGCGTATGCAATTTTCAATTGCCGGTTCAGTAAGCGCCTGCTTTCATTGATGCGGAATTGGCAGCCCTCCCGGAATTCACCAAATCTTCAAGGGTCCTTGAGGAAGCGAAGGTCTTTATTTCTTTTTCCATCGAGAGCCAGAAATGGCCTGCCTCACAACCTGGCAATTTGGGGCAAGGCTGGTGCTTTCCTTTCTTCATTTCCGCGCAGGGCGAGATTTCGAGTGATTCTCCCGCTGCTTCCAGAATATCGAGCGCCGTGATGGCCTTCATGTCCTTGGCAAGATAGAACCCACCTCGCGGCCCCCGGTACGCCGCGATCAATCCTGATTTTCTCAGCCTGAAAAAGATCTGCTGGAGAAATTCAGCGGAAATTTCCTCTTGTTCAGCGATTCTGTGCAAAGCAAGGGGCTTTTCGCTCGTGGAATCAGTGGCCAGGACGAGCATGGCTTTCAGAGCGTAAAGTCCACGCGTTGTGGTCCTCATTTTGTTCTCCTTTTAAAATTTTTCCAAATATTATTAAAGTATACCATCCATGCGCTGACCATACAACTTTTAAATTTGAGGCAAAAAGGGGAGGGAAATGAGTCAGGGCATGATAACGCGAAAACTACCGCTATTCAGTTGTTGTGTCAGTAGTTACCGGCGCCATGTCAGCCTTCACGAATTTTCGGCTTTGTTCTTTGTAGCCATTTGCGTCATTACGGACAACATCGCATAACCCGATGAGAGGTCTTCGCGCTGAACCGATACCGAATCAGGCACTTTCAGCTTGATGTTGGTAAAATTCCAGATGGATTTGATGCCGTTTCTGACGATGCTGTCGCAGTTGCTCTGCGCAAAGGGGGAAGGTACGGTCAGGATTGCGATTTCTGGCTGTATTTCGGGGATTACCTGGTCCAGTTTGTCGATCGCGTGGATAGGCACGCCATGAATACGGGAGCCGATCTTCGAGGGATCTGCATCGAAGCCCGCAATGATATCGAGGCCATTGTTCTTGAATTCCTGATAACCCATGAGCGCAGAGCCTAGGTTGCCAGCGCCGACCACGATAGCCTTGTGGCTGATGTCCCAGCCGAGGAAGTGTTCTATCGCCTTGATGAGTTCGTTCGCAGGGTAGCCTCTTTTGGGCTTGCCTATGATGCCGGTGATCGCAAGGTCCTTTCTGACCTGGATAGGCTCCAGGTTCAGCTCGTTGGCGATCAGGGTTCCGGAGACATATTCTCCCCCATTACTCTGGGCTTGCCGGATTACATGCAGGTATTGCGGGAGTCGGCGTATCGACGGGGCAAATGATACTTTCTGTTTTGTTGCCATATATTCTCCATTCAGAATTTACTATATCGAACTCCTCCCGAAAGTCAATCCCACCATGTTTTTCCACAGTAATCCGGCCTGATTGCGGCGCCCGCATGATGGATGGAGCAGGCAGTCTTTGATTCGGCAAAAAGAGGTGCAAGCTTTTCGGCAAACAGGCTCAGCGTCCTTCCCCCTGCTACATCCTCGTCATAAAAAAGCGCCGCCTTGTTCCTCCATGTGGAAAGGTACGCGGTATCGGAAAATGAGACGATAGGCGATTCATCGTGGCGCTTGAACATCGAGAATCGGATGAAGTAGAGCGGAATGGCCAGGAATTCAGAAAGCAGAAGTGCTGGCATGATCGATCCGTGGGCTGCAGCCACCAGTACGTCCGGCGAAAAGTCCTTCCTGACCGACTGGGCCAATCTGCCGATAAGCAATGGGTCCGATCCTCTCCATGTGTACTTATCCCTGATTCCTGTGTAGACGAAATTCAGGATAACGGGCGGAAGTTGGTCCCTGAAAGCCAGGCTGAGGCTTTTATAGGAAGGATCGAGCCTGATGGCGCTCCTGGCGAGTCCGATCGCCTGGAGGTAGAGGCGGTTGGCCATATCGATCACGGGCAGGCCATGATCGATATGGTATTTACTTGCTTCCGCGAGTTCATAGTAGACGGTAGGGTGAAGAGGCAAGTCGTGCTCGACGCAAATCTTGTAGTTGAGCAGTACATTGACGATGCCTGGCGCCTTTAGGTAGAGGCTGACAGCCTTTGCCTGTCTTGCAGCCAACTCCTGTGCAGAACTGTCGCCCTGCGGGGAAGAAAGCTCTGCAGCAAGGGTCGTCACATTGTCCAGCAGGGAGGCATAGGGCATGGAGAATTCCATTTCGGCGGGGGCGTCCATCCAGTCTGCAGGCCCGAGAAGTTTCGTCAGCATTGCAACAACTTTAACCGGGCTTTTCCCTTCATGCAAGCTGCGTTATAGTGCAGACAATGGACAGGATGGGCGATTGTCGGGTCACGCTTGTAATGCTCGCAGGCGGGAAGTCCCGCCGCTTCGAGGGAGCGGACAAGCAGGAATGGCTTTTGAACGGTCAAGCCCTGGGCACCACGATAGCCAGGAATCTGCTGGGCGCGCGCCTTTCGGTGAATGGGCA
The DNA here is from genome assembly GCA_021372425.1 of Spirochaetaceae bacterium. GTDB lineage: Bacteria > Spirochaetota > Spirochaetia > Treponematales > Rectinemataceae > JAFIHQ01. Next base: position 6,875 of record JAJFUL010000019.1, on the reverse strand, counting down.
AGCCGAGGTTTTGGTCATTGGGGGCAGCAGAAGGCTGTATGGCGATTTGCCTGTGGAAATCGCCCCAGACAAGTTCTCAGGCTGCGGACCGCTTGGCGGCCTCCATGCCGCGCTTTCCTGTTCCCGGACCGAGTGGATTTATCTTGTGGCCTGCGACATGCCCTTTTTCATGGACAGCTGGCTGGAATACCTTATTGACATCGCCTTCGAGGCACCGAGGCCGGGCCCTGTTGCAATACTGGCCCAGGCAGGCCCCCATGTCGAGCCCTTTCACGCGCTCTACTCCAAAAGCATGCTGCCCAGGCTCGAACAGTGTCTGGCTGGCGCTGCCGGCAGAGCTTCGCTGCCTTCATTTGCGGGGTTTCTGGCAGGTTTGCCTTGTTGCCGCGTTCCCGAGAGTCGGGTCCGGGACTTTTCGCCCGATTGGCGCCTCTTCATCAATATCAACACACGACGGGACGCAGAGGAGCTTCTGCCGGTGCCGCTGGGTTTGCCCTGAGGCCTTTTTTTGTCGAAATTTCTCTATTTGCAGGCACTGGAATAAAAACCTGTTTTCCGCATATAATTGAAAACAATGACATTCGAATCATTGGGCCTTAGTCCCAAAATGCTGGAAACCCTGGCAAAAAAAGGGTTTGAAGAGCCGACCCCCATCCAATGCCTGGCAATACCCCGGCTCCTTGTTCCGGGCACCGCAATCGCCGCACGGGCAAGGACGGGCACGGGCAAAACAGCCGCTTTCGGCATTCCGCTCATCGAAAAACTCAGCTCTCGGGCCGAGAGCACCGAAAAACGGCCTCCCGTATCCGCGCTAATCCTCGTTCCGACCCGGGAACTCGCAATACAGGTCACCGAGGAGATTTCCTCGCTCAAGTATGCTGCTGCGCCCAAGCTTGCCTGCATCTACGGGGGTGCCTCCATCACCAAGCAGTTCCAGGCCCTGAGATCGGGCGTCGATATCGTCGTCGGGACGCCGGGGCGGGTGCTTGATCACCTCGAGCGCGGCACCCTCGATATTTCCACTATCCAGAATTTCATCCTGGACGAAGCTGATGAGATGCTGGACATGGGATTCATCGACGATATCACCAAGGTCATGGATTCCATGAATCCGCAAGCGCGGATTATGCTGTTTTCCGCTACGCTGAGCGCGCCTGTCCTCTCGATCGTGAAGAAAAGGACAGGGGCCATCGAGATTCTCGAGGATTCGAGCGAGACTCTCCCAACCGAGCTGGCGGAACAGGTCTGGATTGAGGTCCACGAAAGGGACAGGATCGAAGCGCTTTCGCGCATCATAGACAGCGAAAATGAATTTTACGGCATTGTCTTCGTCGCGACGAAGATCGAGGCCGATACCGTGGCGAAGAGACTTGGCGAGCGCGGCTACCTGGTCGAGGCGCTTCATGGCGACTTGAGTCAGGAGGCGCGCGAAAGGGTGCTTGGCAAGTTCCGCGACAAGCGGGTTACCATTCTCGTCGCTACGGATGTCGCCGCGCGGGGAATCGATATCGAAAAGCTCACTCATGTCATTAACTGGGAACTGCCACATGATTCGGACGAATATCTCCACCGGATCGGCAGGACGGGCAGGGCAGGGAACACCGGCACTGCAATTACCTTTGTCACGCCCGAGGAATATCACAGACTTTTCAGGATCAGGAAGGTGTCGGGGACGAGTCTGAAGAAAGGCAGCATTCCGGAAGTGGAAGGCATCCTGAACACGCAGAAGGAAAGGATAGAATCGAAAATCCTGGCTCATGCCGGAGAGACACCCGCAGAAAGCCCGATCTGGCAGGACTTTGCCAGGGAACTGCTCGCGAAGTTGTCACCGGAGGAGGCCCTGGCGGCCGCGCTGGCCGAAGGTTTCTCATCGCAGCTCGACCCAGGCAAGTACCGCGAACTCACCGAGGTCTCGGTCGACGATACGGGAATCACACGCCTCTATATAGGCGAAGGCAGGAGGGATGGCCTGGACCCCAGGGCTCTCGTGACGAAGGTGAAGAAGCTCTCTGGACTTTCCGACAGGCAGATCGGCAGCGTCGAGGTTTACGAGAATTTCTCCTTCGTTTCAGTGCCTTATCGGGAAGCCGAGAAGATAATCGCCATCACTAGGGCGAAAGGCGGAATGCCCAAAGTGCAGATTGCCGCACCCAAGGGGGCTGTTCCCGGGGCATTCCACGGAGGCAGTGCTGCTGGCGGCGTTTATCCCAGGAAAAGAGCCAGCAAAGAAGCGGCGTTGCGGAGAGTGGCTTCGAAAGGCGTGGGTCATGCAGAGGGTCCCTCCCGGAAGTACAAGCCGCGCCGCGAACGAAAGGCAAAAAAGCAATAGCCAGATCCGCAAAAAGCGTTCATAATTCTGCATTACAGGAGTTGTCCATGCAGAACGATGCCATTGTCGAATGCGTCCCCAATTTTTCTGAAGGCAGAAACAGGAAAACCATTGATGCCATCGCAGCAGCCATAAGCTCGACACAGGAAGTCAAACTGCTCGATGTCGATGTGGGCGCTGATACGAACCGGACCGTCTATACCTTTGCGGGGAAGCCCCAGGCTGTGGTAGACGCGGCAGTTTCTGCAGCCCTGTCGGCGCGCGAACTTATCGACATGCGCTTGCACAAGGGTGCCCATCCGAGGATCGGTGCCCTGGATGTTTGCCCCTTCGTTCCTGTTTCGGGCATTTCGATGGCCGAATGTGTCGAATTGGCAAGACAGTTCGGCGCAAGGCTGGCAGCCGAGTTGGACGTCCCTGTATACCTTTACGAAAAAGCTGCCCGGAAGCCTTCGCGAATAAGCCTGGCCAATATCCGCGAAGGCGAATACGAGGGGCTTGCGGCCAAGTTGTCTGACCCTGAATGGCAGCCCGATTTTGGCCCCGCAAAATTCGATGAAAAGTGGGGCGCCACAGTCGCCGGCGCCCGCGAAATCCTGATAGCGTATAACGTCAACCTCAACACTAAAGACAAAAGACTTGCCAATGAAATCGCCCTGACCATCAGGGAAGGCGGCCGGCAGGCCAAGAATCCGGATGGCAGCGTGATGAAGGACTCTGCCGGCAACCCCGTGCGGATTCCCGGCAGGCTGCAGGCTGTCCGCGCCATCGGTTGGTATATCGAGGAATATCACTGTGCACAAGTGTCGATTAACCTTCTGGATTACGCGAAGACGCCGCTCTGGGAGGTCTTCGAGACGGTCGAGGAAGAAGCGTCGAAACTCGGACTGCGGGTAACTGGCTCTGAGCTTGTGGGGCTCATCCCCTTGAGGGCCATTGCAGACTGCGGCAAGCATTACCTGCGCAAGGCAGGCAAAAGTGCCGGCCTGCCCCGGAAGGAACTTGTGGAACTGGCCTGCCAGTCGCTTGGCCTGGCCTCGGTTTCCCCTTTTGATTCCGCGCACAAGGTGATCGAATGGAGTCTTGAGGAAAAAGCGCCACTCGCCTCGATGAAGCTGGACACCTTCGTCGATGAAGTCTCCTCGGATTCGCCTGCCCCAGGAGGAGGTTCCGTGGCCGCGCTCGCTGGTGCGCTTGGGGCGGGGCTTTCGGCGATGGTCGCGAACCTGACGGTTGGGAAAAAAGGCTACGAGGCCAATTATGCTGCGCTTTCCGAAATGGCCGATTCGGCCCAGGGCATCAAGGACGAACTCCTGAAAGCGGTGGACAGGGACACTGAAGCGTTCAACGCGGTCATGGAGGCCTCGAGGCTGCCCAAGGCCAGCGATGAGCAGCGCGTGTATCGCGACGAAAGGCTGAAGTCCGCAAGCGAGACAGCCGCCCTCGTGCCGCTGCACACAGCCGAGTATTGCCTCCTTGCGATGAAGTCCTGTCTCGTCGCAGTGACGGCGGGAAACCGCAACTCGGTGAGTGACGGGGCAGCCGGGGCCATAATGGCCTGTGCAGGCCTTGAAAGTGCTTTGCTGAATGTAAGGATCAACCTTGCTGGCATGGCCGATTCTTCCTTCACAAAGGATTTGCTGGAGAAATGCGGGCTCCTTCAGGCCGAGGCTGCCGCCCTCAAGGCGCAGATCCTCGAAATCGCTGAAAAAAGTCTCGGAAAATAGCCTATTTTTTTCCTGATTGACCGCTTCCGTTATTGACCTTCATGGTTCCAGATACTATACCTTGCCATTATTGCTTTGGCTAAAGGAGACGTGAAGCGGTGAAAGGATCTGATGTTACCGTTTCAAGCGTATCCAAGTCCTTTGGGGACTTCAGGGCCCTGAAGGACATTAATCTGGAAATCCGCAAAGGCGAGTTCTTCTCGCTGTTGGGCCCCTCGGGTTGCGGCAAGACGACCTTGCTGCGCGTCATCGCGGGTTTTGAGGACGCCGACTCGGGATCGGTCAGCATCGACGAGGTCGATGTCTCGGGCCTTCCCCCGGACAAGCGGCATTGCAACACTGTTTTCCAGAGTTATGCGCTTTTCCCTCACCTGACAGTCTACGAAAATGTCGCCTTCTCCCTGCGAATAAAGAAAATGCCGAACAGGCTCATCAAGGAACTCGTGACCAGGCACTTGGCGATGGTCCAGCTGGAGGAGCACGCGGACAAGAAGCCGAGCCAGCTTTCCGGCGGTCAGAAACAGCGTGTCGCCATCGCGCGGGCCCTCATCAATGAGCCATCGGTGCTGCTTCTCGACGAGCCGCTTTCCGCGCTGGATGCCAAGCTGCGCCAACATATGCTGATGGAACTGGATGCGATCCATGACAAGGTGGGCATCACCTTCATTTATGTGACGCATGACCAGCAGGAAGCCCTTTCTGTCTCGGACAGGATCGCGGTAATGAACGCGGGTGTCGTGCTTCAAGTCGGCTCTCCTCAACAGATCTATGAAAACCCCGCCAGCGAGTTCGTCGCACGTTTCATCGGCGAGACCAACATCCTCCAGGGCAAGATCCTGACACGGGAGGGTTCGCTCAACACGATCGATGCAGATGGCTTTGGGGCTATCCTTATCGACGACGAAACGAAAGTCGTCGTCGGTGATGATGTAGTCGCCACAATACGCCCCGAGAAGATACGCATTTCGAACGACAGGCCTTCCGGGGCCGAACTCAACGTCCTCCATGGAATTGTAGAGGAGCCCGTCTATTCGGGCTTCCAGACCAAGTACATCGTGAGGACTGATACCGGCGCGAAGGTCATTATCTTCAGGCAGCACGCCAACTGGTCCGAGGGCATTCCCGATATCGAGTGGAAGGACGAAGTCTTCCTCTCGTTCAGCGCCAGGGACATGGTAATCGTGGGGAAGTCGGCCTGATGAAACGCAATTATGGTCCGAGGTATTCGGCGCCGCAGACGCTCTGGCTCACGTTGTTTTTCGCTGCGCCGCTCGTCATCATCATCACCTATTCTTTCATGAAGAAAGGCCTCTATGGTGGGGTCGAACACGAGTTCAGCCTGGATGCATGGAAATCGATGGCGAACCCCACGCTGCTTTCTGTTTTCCTCAAGACGCTATGGGTTTCGATCGTTGCGACAGGCATTACCATCCTGATCGCCATGCCTTGCGGCTACAGCATCGCCAGATCGCACAACCAGACAATCAGGCTTTTTCTGGTCATCGTTCCTTTCTGGACGAATTTCCTCGTGCGACTCTATGCGTGGATCGCCATACTCGGAAATGAAGGCTTCCTCAATCAGATGCTCAGGTGGCTGGGCTTCCGCGAGAGTGGATTCCAGTTCCTTTACAATCAAGGAGCGGTCATCCTCGTCCTTGTCTACATGTATCTGCCGTATGCCATCCTGCCCCTGTACTCGACGATCGACAAGTTCGACTTTTCGCTGCTCGAGGCTGCGCGGGACCTTGGCGCCTCGAAAATGCAGTCCTACATCAAAGTGCTCCTGCCCAACATCAAGGGCGGCATCGTGACGGCCATTCTCTTCACATTCATACCAATTTTCGGAGCTTACGCGGTTCCCTTGCTCATTGGCGGCAAGGATTCCTATATGCTCGGAAACATTATCGCTGACCAGATAACGAAGACAAGGAACTGGCCGCTCGCCTCAGCGATTTCAATGGCGGTAACCCTGCTCACGGCCGTTGCTGTCTACTTCTTTCTGCTGAAGAAGCCAAAGCCACAGCATGTGGAACTCGACAGTGAAGTCCTGTCAGGAAATGACGCCCTGTCCGGGGAGGTCCACTGATGGCAGCACAGGGTCATGGCTTCAAGCCTTACCGGATATCGGCGCTGTTCCATGCAAGGAGAGCGTTGCGAAAGGGAACCCGTGCAGCGGCGAAGCTTCTGCCGAAGAAAGCCCAATCATCCGGGGTCGTATTCTGGCTGGCGATAGCCTTCCTGTACCTGCCGCTGCTCGTCCTTGTCATCTTTTCGTTCAACAAGTCGCGTTCCAGCGAATGGACGGGTCTTTCCCTCGTCTGGTACGAGAAGCTTTTCGTTGGTTCTCCCGATCTATGGCATGCTTTCAGCAATTCGCTGATCATAGCCTTGTCGAGCGCCCTGGCGGCGACGGTATTGGGGACGCTGGCCGCGGTGGGGACTACTCGCTTCAATTTCAAGGGCAAGAACTATGTACAGACCATCAGCTTTATGCCCATGATCCTGCCTGAAATAGTCGTTGGCGTATCCCTGTTGATATTTTTTGCAGGCGTCCATCTTCAACTTGGCATGCTGACTGTATGGATCGCCCATACTACCTTCAACCTGCCCTATGTCTATCTGCTGGTACAATCCCGGCTGGAAGAGTCCGACCCGTCGGTCATTGAAGCGGCGAAAGATCTCGGTGCCTCGGAAATGCAGACGCTGTTCCGCGTCATCCTGCCGATGGCTTTGCCGGGCATCGCCTCAGCCTTCCTGACGGCTGTCACCCTGTCGCTCGAGGATTTCGTCATCACCTTCTTTGTTTCCGGGCCCGGGGC
>JAJFUL010000355.1 GCA_021372425.1 Spirochaetaceae bacterium | reverse complement strand
AACATCTATTCGACCGATCAATGAAAAACCAGGGAAATTGCCTCATTGGTCATTATAAGATCGCAAATAACCAGTCGATGCACACTAAATAACGATCAGGGCAAACGATGGCAAAATGCAGAGCATTCTGGTAAGCAATTTATGCCGGTCAATATAGACTATGGACAGATTCATCATTCCTTCAGCCTTTGTGCCTTGTCAGCAAGCTCATTACAGTCCATCGGCAGGGCTGCGTACGCCGCGAGGGCCCCGGTTCAAGACATGCGTATATATCATCGTCGTTTTGACATCGCTGTGGCCAAGCAATTCCTGCACAGTTCGTATGTCGTATCCACTCTCGAGCAAATGCGTGGCAAATGAATGACGGAATGTGTGGCAGCTTACACGCTTGGTGATGCCGGCTTTCAATGCGGCCTCATGGACAGCCCGTTGCAGGATACTCGGATCCATGTGATAGCGCCCCTGACCACCAGTCTCGGCGTTTTTCCATCTTCGTTCCTGCGGAAAGACCCACTGCCAGAGCCAGTCCTTTGAAGCGTTAGGATATTTTTTGTCGAGCGCACCAGGAATCGGAACGGCACCCCAGCCCTCCTCCAGATCGCGGCTATAAATCTCCTTGACCTTTGCCAGATGATCACGGAGTGGTTCCTTGAGGCTTTCGGGCAGCATGGTCACGCGATCCTTGCCTCCTTTGCCGTTATGAATACATATTTCGTTCAGCGAAAAATCAATATCCTGAATCCTGAGTTCCATGCATTCCATAAGCCGCATGCCCGTTCCATACATCAGGGAAGCAGCAAGTCTTTTATCGCCATCGAGCTGTTCCAGGAGAGTTCGTACTTCCTGGCGGCTCATCACGACGGGAAGCCGTTTGGGTTTCTTTGCACGGACGACTTCCCCTATTTCGATCATGGATTGGCCCATGGTATTTCTGAAGAAAAACAGGATGGCAGCAAGCGCTTGGTTTTGAGTGGAAGCGCTGACAGCTTCGTCGACGGCGAGGCGGCTGAGAAAAGTGTTGATCTCGACCCCGCCAAGTTTTTGCAGTGGGCTGTCCGGATACGAATCGAAAAAACGATCAAGCCAATGCCTGTATGTCTGAATGGTCCTGGCACTGTAATGGCGCGCTGCAAGTGTTTCGCTGTAACGTTTTTTGAGTGCGCTTCTTGATTCAGGTTCAATTTTGTCCTTTTTTCTGTTTGCCGCGGACAAGGCTTGCAGCATCGCTTTCTCTGTGTTCGTGGATGATGGCGCATGTTGCATCTGGTCAGCATCAGCGGTGAAAAAACCCGTATCATACAAAGCCTGGAGAAGTACGTTCTTGTTGCCAGGAATGTCAGGAATCTGCCAGACTCTGTGTTCGGGGTTCCACTGGTGCCCCGGGACTTTCTTGATGGCTTTGATCAAATCGGTATTGAAAGGAAATTTGATGGATAGGAGATTTGGCTCTGTGGCGGCAATTGATACAATCATGCCTTCAGTCCTTTGCATGGTTTTGCTTTTCCGGCATGGTATGTCGGGAACAGGTGCGGCTGGCAGGCGTTTGCACAGGCAGCAGGTGCAAGGCTGTTTGCATGGGCCTGTCTGGCAGATAGTCGCAGCCTCCCCTGCCGAAACAGAATGGAAGCTCCGTGCTGATCTTTTGTGATAATTCAAATTCTTATGATACGCCGGATTAATGAGATGTCAACGAGAAAAGCATGAAGCAAAACTCAAGGGGTGAAAGGCGCCAGCCTTCGCCTTAAGCCTTTCACCTGATTTTCAATGCTTTGGGGGATTGCGGAGAAGCTCACGGGAACGTTCAGCAGCCTTGACAACAGCCTTTATAAGCGTGACACGCAAGCCGCCTTCTTCCAGCTCGAGTATACCTTCGATAGTGGAGCCTGATGGCGTGGTCACCTGGTCTTTGAGTTTGGCGGGATGTTCACCCGTTTCAAGCACTGTTTTCGCGGCGCCCAGCACGGTCTGCGCGGCGAGTTCGGTGGCGACATCGCGGGAAAGGCCGAGTTTTACACCGCCATCCGCAAGCGACTCGATTACGATGTAGATATAGGCTGGGCCTGAGCCGGAAAGGCCGGTCACTGCATCCATCTGCTGCTCGTCGAGGACAATGGCGCGTCCGACTGAGCCGAAAAGGCCTTTTGCGGCTTCGATGTCCGCGGGCTTCGCGTTCTTCCCGGGGGCGAGCGCCGTCATTCCCTCCCCAACCGAGATTGCGAGATTGGGCATGGAACGGATGACGGCCACGTATTCGGGCACGCGAGACTCGATCACTTCGAGGGGAACGCCAGCGGCTGTCGATATGATGAGGGTGCCAGGCCTGAGGCAATCGGCGATGGAGTTGATTATATCGATTATGGATTTCGGCTTGACCGAAAGTACAATGACTTTCGCGTTGGCTGCTATAGCCCTGTTGTCGAGCGTGGTCGCAACGCTGAATTTCGATTCCAAGGCATTCCGGTGTTCTTCGGTGCGAACGGAGAGGACGACTTCGTCCTTTGCGTAGAGGCGTTTTGAGAAGACACCGGAAAGAAGCGCCTGGCCTATCTTGCCGGCGCCGATGATGCCAAGTCTGTATTCCATGGGGTTGCTCCTCGGTTTCACGCTGTATTTGCGCCTGATTCTAGCCTATCACGATGACAATGTGAATAACTTGGGCGCGAAGCGTGATGCTATCTTTGTGCATAGCAGTAGATGCAGCTGGCAGGGCATTTGCCATAGCTGCCGATATCCACGCTGTCCGTACATCCGCAGTCTGGCCGTTGACCTTTATCTTTAGCTGTTTGAGTGGGCTTGCCGGCGACGCGCGCCACAAGTTTGCCATCGATGCAGGCGCCGCGCGAGATTCCCAAGGGGGACAAGTCCCAGGGTTCGGCACAGGCTCTCATCACCATGCCATGTCGGGCGGCTGCCGAGGTAAGGCTGGCAAGCAGCTCAGGGAATGGTTCAGGAGGAAGGCTGCGACACTGGGCCCCGGGTGTCGTTGTGGGCTCCGCCCCGGTCGTCGCAGCGCCAACGCTCTTCCCGCTTCCAAAGACGATGTCCGAAAGGCCTGCACGCTGCATGCGTGATTTTGTGCATCGATACTGGTCAAGAAGGCTCACCACGACTTCGCGCACGTGGCCGTCGAGGGCCGCGGCGAGTCGTTCGAAATTCGCGCGATGCCATGCCGGATCGAGTTCGAGCCCGGGGCCCCGCGCCAGGAATATCGGATCATAGCGCCAAATGGTGCGCTCGTATCCTATTCGATCAGAAAGAGCGCACAACGCGGCGATGGCGGTATCACGGAAGGGCACACGAGGCTCGACCAGATGAGGGTAGCCTGTCAATGTCATCTGGACATAGAAAGGAAAACCACGCCTTTCAATTTCATCAATGTGGGGCAGTAAGGGCCTTGGGTCCCTTGTCCAGAAGACGATGCAGTCAAGGTCGCCAGGCGCAAGGGAAACGCGCCGCACCAGTTTCGCGTTGAAAGGGTTGGGCACGATGCAATAGCCTTGCCGCAAGGACACCATGAAGGCTTCCATTCCGTATGCAGGGATGTCGCAGCGCCGCGAAGCTGAAATAATCACAAGTGAAGTATACACCATGCGCGGCCAGCATGCCGATTGACAAGTGTGGCCTGGCGTGGATGATTATAGGTCAACAGGGGAACAAGACGGAGCATGACATCGAGCGCAGCCTTCCGGAAGCCGCCGCAGCCGGGAAATTTGCCGACATTGTTTGAAATCCAGCGCATACTCACTTTCTACAGCGATATCGGAATGGCCCTGCCTTCCTGCGCCCGGCAACTATCGAAGGCGCTCCCGCCCTGCGAAGTCTTGATCAGTCTTTCGCTCGAATCCGGAAAGGCTTTCGATCAGGCGACCATACTGCCGGAAACATCACGCGGCAAATACAAGAACCTGGCGATGGAGATGGGAAAGGCGCCTTTCGGCCTGGCTGTTGAAAACGAAGCTCTGTCGCTCGGCCAGATCGAGGCGGATCGGCTTCGGCTTGTGGGCGGCCAGCAGCCACAGGAAGCCCTTTTTGTCATAGAAGCGCCGATTTTTTCGAGTTCGCCGAAGGGTGACGCGGATAGGAAAATCTCGGGCGCACTCTGCGTGATCCTTGATGCCACACCTTCCGATGAACAGCGGCACAGGGCCGCCGATCTTGTCCAGTGGAGCTGCTATCTTATCGAGGAAGCATCGAGCCTCCGCGACAGCCTCGCTGGACAGCGGCTTGCGGAACAGCAGGCAGGCAGCGATCCCGACGGCTGGCTGGGGCAAAAATCCCAGCGCAGCAGGACCATCCCTACGCCCGGACCGGACCTGGCATCGCGCAGCATCGCCTTCCATGGAATCATCGGCGCCTCGGATCGGATGAAGGAAGTATACACACTGATCGAACAGGTTGCGGGAACCAGCGCGACCGTCCTCATCACAGGTGAGAGCGGAACGGGTAAGGAGCTTGCGGCGAAGGCCATCCACGAATGCAGCAAGCGCTCGGGCGGGCCTTTTGTTGCCGTCAACTGCTCTGCTCTGCCAGAGGGCGTCATCGAGAGCGAGCTGTTCGGCCATGAAAAAGGTGCGTTTACTGGCGCCATCGCCGCTCGCCAGGGCCGCTTTGAAGCCGCACGCGACGGCTCGCTGTTCCTGGACGAAATCGGCGACCTTTCCCCGGCCGTGCAGATCAAGTTACTCAGAATCCTACAGGAACGTAGCTTCGAGCGGGTTGGTGATAACAAGATCATCAAGACCAACGCGCGCATCATCGCGGCGACAAACCGCGATCTCGCTGGTGCAGTCAAGCAGGGCAAGTTCAGGGAAGACCTGTATTTCAGGCTGAATGTATTTCCGATTCACATGCCGCCCTTGAGGGAGCGTGGCGCGGACATTCTCCTGCTTGCGGACTATTTCGTCGAGAAATCGAGTGCCACTCTTGGCAAGACGATCAAGCGCATCTCGAGCCCAGCTCTTGATCTGCTCATGATTTACCATTGGCCGGGCAATGTACGTGAGCTGGAAAACTGCATCGAACGGGCCGTTATCGTGAGCAATGACAATGTCATTCACGCGTACAACCTTCCGCCCAGCCTGCAGTCGGCTATGTCGACGGGCACCGAACCTTCTTCAACGCTGGATGGCTCCATGGCGAGGCTGGAAAAGGAAATGCTTGTCGAAGCCCTCAAGATCGAGCGCGGAAATTCCGCCCGGGCGGCGCGCAGGTTGGGGATATCGGAGCGGCGCTTCCGCCTTGCCCTCGACAGGTATAAGATCGATTACCGAATGTATCGCGACTCCAAGGCTTTTCGTACAAGAATGTAGTTTTTATAAAAAAATGTTACAGTTATGTAGCTTTTTGACACCGCTATGAAAATAATTGAACATCCGAGCTCCCCGATCGCCGCCGGCGTATCATTTTCCTTGTTCTCCGACGCCCTCACCCGACATTGATCAACCCTCAAGTATCTCTATTGCAGGTAATCGTCTGCACACAAGGCAGGCAGCCGCCGCGCAAGCGTTGGCCGGCAGTATCGGATGCGACGCACTGTGTCAAACCTGAACTTGGCACGCTTCCTGCTTATATATCTCTCAATAATCCAACCCTGAAGCGCAAGGAGTTTTCTGTGCACAATTCAGATATACAGTCCACAAGCTGTACCCAGGCCAAATTGCCCGACTATTATGGCGATCACTGCTTTTCCAACAATGTCATGAGAGAGCGGCTGCCGCGCTCAATTTACACCGAACTCCAGCTGGTCCAGTCTGGCAAGAAGGAACTCACCCTCCAAGTGGCGGAAGTCGTCGCCACGGCGATGCGCGAGTGGGCGATGGAACGGGGTGCGACGCATTATACGCACTGGTTCCATCCCTTGTCGGGCCTCACCGCGGAAAAACACGAGTCCTTCGTCTCGCCGCTGCCCGACGGTGGTATCATCATGGAATTCTCAGGGAAGGAGCTCGTCAAGGGCGAGCCGGATGCATCGAGTTTTGCCTCAGGCGGCCTGCGCGCGACCTTTGAAGCCCGCGGCTATACTGCCTGGGATGTGACCAGCCCCGCTTTCCTCAAGACCAATCCGCGAGGCCTGACGCTGTGCATCCCGACGGCATTCGTCTCCTATAACGGCGATGCGCTGGACAAGAAAGTACCGCTTTTGCGCTCGATGGACGCACTCAGCAAGGCAGCCGTCAGAATCCTGCACCTGCTGGGGGACGGCGATGTGGACCGGGTCTACCCGACGATCGGCCCGGAACAGGAATATTTCCTCGTCAACGCGGAATTGTTCGGGAAGCGACCCGACCTCAAGCTGACAGGAAGGACGGTGCTCGGCTCGATGCCGGCGAAAGGCCAGGAGCTTGAGGACCATTATTACGGTGCAATAGAGGAAAAGGTCGCGGCCTTCATGACCGAGCTCAATGCCGAGCTCTGGTCGATGGGCGTTGCGGCCAAAACCCAGCACAACGAGGTGGCGCCCAATCAGTTCGAGATTGCCTGTATCTATTCACAGGCCAACATCGCCGCTGATTCCAACCAACTCGTGATGGAAACCATCCGCAAAGTGGCGAACCGCCACGGCATGCAGGCCCTGCTGCACGAAAAGCCTTTCGATGGCGTAAACGGCTCGGGAAAACATATCAACTGGTCGCTCTCCACGAGCACGGGCATCAATCTTCTCGATCCATCAAGGGCGCTTGTGGAAAACGATCAAGTGGAATCCTCCAGGGCGATCACGCGCTTTGTCATTTTCATGGCCGCGGTGATCCAGGCCGTAGACACGAGGGCGGCTCTCCTGCGGGCTTCCGCCTCGACCGCAGGCAATGACCGCCGGCTCGGAGGGCACGAGGCGCCGCCCACGATCATCTCGGTCTTTCTGGGTGAGCCGCTGACGAAGCTTTTCGACTCGCTTTCCAACGGATGGAAAAGGCCGAACCTGACCACAGGCCTCATCGAGTTGGGCGCGCGCAGCCTCCCCAAGCTGCCCAAGGATTTTTCGGACCGCAACAGGACGAGTCCTTTTGCGTATACAGGCAATAAGTTCGAATTCAGGATGGTTGCATCCTCGCAGTCAGCGGCCACGCCGACGACAATGCTGAACACGGCCGTGGCGGAAAGTCTTTCGGATTTCGGCGACAGGCTGGAGACGGCGATTGAGGGTGGGAAAACGCCGCTCGAAGCGGCCATCGAAATCGCCGCCGACTCATGGAAGACGCACAAGCGCGTCGTGTTCAATGGCAATGGCTACTCCGGTGAATGGATCAAGGAGGCGGGATCGCGAGGCCTGCCGATGTTCAGGTCGGCTGTTGATGCTATTCCCGAGCTTATCAATCCGTCGAATGTCGCGGTGCTGGGCAGGTTCGGCGTCCTTTCGGCGAGTGAATGCGAATCACGTTGCACGATTTATCTCGAACGCTATTCGAAGCAGGTCAATATCGAGGCAGGTGTCGAGCTCGAAATGGCGAGGCGTTCGGTGCTGCCAGCGGCTTCGCGGAGCTCAGGCGCCTACGCCGATGAGGCTACCAGTCTTGCCGCAGTCGGCGCTGCCAATGCTGTCCAGGAACAGCGCGCCCAGCGGATCGCCGCCGGTTGCGCCAATCTTGTCGAGGAATGCGACCGGCTCGCTTCCGCACTTTCGGATGCCCAGCGGGTGGATGATCCGCTTGC
>JAJFUL010000329.1 GCA_021372425.1 Spirochaetaceae bacterium | reverse complement strand
ATTCGATCAACATTAAATGGCTGACCGCCGATGATTTTGTGATTCCGGACAGGGGACAGAAGGTTCGCGTCATCGAGGCGCAGCAAGATTCGATCGTCACGGGGAATCTCGTCACCGAGCCCCTCTCGAAGGATGGAGCCTGCGTATCGGACATCGGGCGGGACATTCTCAAGCTTTTCGTCATCGAGCGCCATACAGGCACGGGAAACATTGGCAAGGGTTTCATCAAGGGGCTGGGCATGAGGCGCGGGGCAATTGGCAGCACCATTAGCCACGACTCGCACAACATGATCATAGCTGGTGTCGATGATGTGTCGATTTTCAAGGCAGCGCGCCACCTGAACAAGATCAAGGGCGGGCTCGTATTCACGATCGGCGACCAAGTCATCCTGGACCTGCCTCTGCCAATAGCCGGCCTCATGAGCGACAGGGATTCCGATTTCGTCATTGAAAGGCTAAGGCAATTCGAACTACTTTTCAGACAGGAGGGCTTGTTCAATTCCGAGCCGCTCATGACGCTGTCCTTCATGGCGCTGCCCGTCATACCGAAGCTCAAGCTGACCGACAAGGGCCTTGTCGATGTAGAACATTTCGTCCCTGTTGATCTCTATGTGAAAGGTTGAAGATTATGGAAGCAGAGTCAGAAAGAAAAAAAACGACACTGAAGGTCAATGGCAAATGGCATTCGACTTCAGCACCTTATGGGAATCCGCTCCTGGATTTCCTGAGGACGGAACTGGGGCTGAAGGGAACGAAGGAAGGCTGCCGGGAAGGCGACTGCGGAGCCTGCGCCGTGCTCGTAGGAAGGCCCATAAAGGACCTTGGGGAAGCGAGCGGTGATGCGCAGGGCGTAGTCCGGTACAGGGCCGTACCCTCCTGTCTTTTGGCTTTGGGCGATGTTGATTGCTGTCATGTTATTACGATAGAAGGGCTTGTAGAGGGAGCACCCGATGGGCTGACGCCCGTTATGCGCGCTTTTCTAGAAGAAAATGCGAGCCAGTGCGGATTCTGCACGCCTGGCTTTATAATCGCGCTGAGTTCCTGGCTCGCCGGGCCGGGAAAACCTGATCTGGCTGGAGCAATGAAGGCGATCGATGGCAACCTGTGCAGATGCACGGGGTATGGAGCCATCAGAAGGGCCGCCGAGCGGCTGGCAAAGGAGTTTGGTGGGCTGCCGGAGGGAAGCGGCGAGAGGCTTAAGGCGCTGGTCGAAAGGCAGGTGCTGCCTGAGTCGGTGTTGGGGTTCGCGGAGGAGCGGAGGCGGCGGTGCGAAGCGGGCGGGAGCAGCGATGGCGGCCCGGCCAAAGCATACAATAGAAGAGGCCTCGCGATAGGCGGCGGTACCGATTACTACGTCCGGAACCCCGAGCCTGAGGCGGACTTCTCCCCTGCCCTGCTCTCAAAGCAGCCTGACCTTGCAGGGATCAGCGAAGTGCAGGATGAGGGAAAGAATTGGGTGGAAGCCGGCGCCGCCATTACAGCCAGCGATTTCTTCGCTTCACCTCTTGTGCGTCGGGCAATCCCCGGGATCGAAAATTTCGAAACTGAATTTGCAAGCACACTGATCCGCAACCTGGCGACTATCGGCGGCAATATTGCCAATGCTTCACCTGTTGGCGACCTGACCTGCATGCTCATGGGCGCAGGGGCAGTCCTCGTGCTCGGCAAACCGGGCAGTACAAGCCCTGGATGGGCTGCAGCAGCCAATACCGCGACGCGCAAGCTCCCGATAGAAAAATTCTTTCTCGGATATAAGAAGACCGACTTGCAGGATGGAGAGATAATCAGGGCTATCAGGCTCCCGGAAGACAGGCCTTTCTTCTCATTCGAGAAAATCGCCAAGCGCCGCCAGCTCGATATCGCCTCGGTAAACACGGCGATATCATTCATCGTGGCGGACGGTTATTTCACCCAAGTCCGCATAAGCGCAGGCGGCATTGCACCGACACCGGTGCTGCTCAAAGGAGCAGCCAGTGCCATGGAAGGCGCTTCGCGGAACCGGGGAGCCGCAGGCCTTGCGGTGCTCGCCCGGAAAGTTGCCACGACCGCAATGGATGAGATAAAACCGATCAGCGATGTGCGTGGCTCGGCTGAATACCGGCGGCAGATGCTCGGCAAACTGATCATTGCCCACTTTCTTCGATTCTTCGAGGATGAAGGCATCGGCAAGGAGTTGTTCCCATGAAGAATCCAGAGGCGTCCGCCCTTAACATCAAAGGGCTTACCCAATACATCGACGACCTGCCGGAGCCAAAGGACTGCCTGCAGGCTGCGGTCAGGCTTTCCGAAAGCGGGCATGGCCGAATCCTGTCGATATCGACCGAAAAGGCCCTCGCCTTGGACCCTTCGGTCATGGTCGTCACGGCCAGGGACCTGCCCGGCGAAAACCAGATCGGATCGAACAAGGACGATGAACCTGTCCTGCCGGAAACCGAATGGGAATACTGGGGGCAGCCACTCCTTCTCGTTCTCGCGAAGACCAGAAGCATCGCGCGCAAGGCTGCAGCTCTCGTCGAAATCAGGTACGAGGAGCTGACAGTCGTGACCGACCCTCGTGTCGCCGCAAAGTCTGGCGACCTCATTTTCCCCTCGAGCACCGTGGGCTCAGGCGACACCGACGCAGCCTTCGCGGCCTGCCGATACGTGGTATCTGGCCGCGCAGATTCTGGCGGCCAGGAGCATGTCTATCTCGAGACGCAAGGCTGCTATGCCGAGGTCCGCGAAGGCGGCAAGGTTTTCGTCATTTCAGGCACACAGTCGCCAACCGGTGTCCAGAGAGCAGTCGCGAGATCTCTCGGCCTTCCAATGAACATGGTGGAAGTGGAAGCCCACCGCCTGGGAGGCGGTTTCGGCGGCAAGGAAGAGCAGGCCTCGTTCTGGGCTTCGCTCGCGGCCCTCGGCGCATGGGTCAGCCAGAAGCCAGTCAAGCTATACCTGAATCGCCGAGAGGATATGCGCGCCACGGGCAAGCGACACCCCTATTCGACCGATTTTCGCATCGGCGCCGACGCAGAGGGCCACATCCTGGCCTTCGAAGCCGACTACTTCCAGAATTCCGGCTGCACCTGCGATCTTTCCCCTGCAATCCTCTCTCGCACACTGCTTCACGCAACGGGCGCCTATCATATCCCGAATGTCCGCGTGACCGGCTACATGTGCCGCACCAACCTGCCATCGTTCACTGCATTCCGCGGTTTTGGCGCTCCGCAGGCCTTCTTCGTCATCGAGTCGGCCATCGATCTGCTCGCCCAGGCAATGAAACGCGACGTGGCTGAAATCCAGCAGAAGAACCTGTTCAGGGAAGGTGACATCAGCCATTTCGGCATGCCGATGAAGCAGGTTCGCGCCCATGAATCGTTCGACCGTGCGGTTCAGAGCGTCGATTGGCCAAGGCTCAGGGCAGAGATC
>JAJFUL010000313.1 GCA_021372425.1 Spirochaetaceae bacterium | reverse complement strand
TCAATTTCGACCTGCCGATGCGGGAGTGGCTCGGCCGACTGCGCTCAATGCCGGCGGGGACGAAGCTGCTCCTGTCGGGAACCGTCACACTGGCCCGCGATGCGGCACATGCGAGGCTCCAGGCACGGCTCGAGCGGGGAGAGCCCCTTCCATCATCCGTGATCGAACACCCAATTTTCTATGCAGGACCGACTGAACCTGCAGATGGCCAGGTGACTGGTTCGATCGGACCAACTACAGCCAAGCGGATGGATTCGTACATGGAACCTTTCATGCGCCAGTGAGCAGGACTGGTCACCATCGGGAAGGGTGAAAGGAGCCAGTCTGCGGCTTCGGCTATAGCGCAATTTGGCGGAATCTATCTTGCGGCCATCGGTGGCACCGCGGCGATGAACGCACGCAATCATGTAAATGAAAGCAGGATAGAGGATTACGCTGATCTTGGCATGGAGGCCATCCGCAGCGTTAGGCTGACTGACCTGCCTGCCATCGTGGCCATTGACGCTTCCGGCTCGAGTATCTATTGTAAATCGAAACATGAAGCTTCCCCAAAAACTTGATCACTCCGTTGGCTATCGCTGGCTGTTTGCATCCTTTGCGCTGTTCGCTGTCGCCAGTCTTGTCCTGTATTTTATGTACCGCAAGGAGTTGCTCGCCGTACGCTGAATCGAAGCTGCGGCCTGGGCGCATGCACACACAGCCAATAGATTCAGCCCTTGAGGCGCACCCTTTCTGAAAGAAATCTGTCGGCAAAGAACAAGGCTGTCACCATGAGCGCATGGCAGAGTTCGCCCTTGCCCATCCGCTGCCTTATTTCTTCGGCCGGGAGCATGATGGCATCGATGATTTCATTTTCATCGAGGGCTTGCTGGCTCGAGGCATGCGGGTTCATTGCAATGAAAATGTGAAAGTGGTTGGACTGGACCGCGGGATTGGGACAGACCGACCCCAGTGCATATATTTCGCTGGAGGTCCAGCCGGTTTCTTCGGCAAGCTCACGGGCTGCAGCCGCTTCCGGGGATTCCCCTTTTTCGATGACGCCACCGGGAAACTCGAGGCTCACGCAGTCAGCACCGTGACGATACTGCCGCACCATGAGAAACTGGTCGCCTTCCGGTTTTTCAACAACAGGAACTACCACAGCCCAGTCGCTGGCCTCAAGGACGGAAAAAGTGCCTTTCTTGCCGTTCGGGCCCATGCTTGTCTGCTCGAATACCGTAAAAACCTTTGCCCGATATGCTTCTTTCTTCGATATCGTCTTCCAGGAAAGGGCACCAGAACCGTCACCAGCCACCATAATTGCTCCCCCTATAAAAATACATGGCAATCCTAACGAAGCAGAAG
Organism: Spirochaetaceae bacterium; assembly: GCA_021372425.1. Taxonomy (GTDB): domain Bacteria; phylum Spirochaetota; class Spirochaetia; order Treponematales; family Rectinemataceae; genus JAFIHQ01. The sequence goes on along the minus strand of JAJFUL010000313.1, from coordinate 5,058 downwards.
CACGGTGACAAGCATGGAGGCTGGATTGTCATGTTGCAGCCAGCCGGGCGTTGCAGTAGGATATCTTGCATGGATAATCCAAACATGGACCTGCTTGATCAGATCGATGCCGCGGTCACTGTCTGCGACAAGAACCTCGTCATCATCTACATCAATGACAAGGCGGCAGCCACTTTCGCCGACGAAGGTGGCGCCTCCCTCAAGGGCAAGAATCTGGCCGCCTGTCACAAATCGACATCGATCAAAAAAATCCATCAAATTCTCGAAAGTCAGAAGCCCAATGTCTATACCATCGAGAAAAATGGGCTCCGTAAAATGATATGGCAAGCCCCCTGGCGGCAGGACGGCGAAGTCGCCGGAATCATCGAAATATCCATGGCGATCCCTGCCGATATGCCGCACCATGTGCGTTCCTGAAGGCCAGCCAACTCAAAGGAGCCAAGGAAAAGCAATGCTCATTTCTGTAATTGTGCCTGTCTATAACGAAAAGGACAACATCCGTCCTCTTTCGGAAGCGCTGGATGCTGTCCTCGTGGACAAGATCTTAGGCGAAGGCGATACGTACGAAGTGATTTTCGTGGATGACGGCAGTCAGGATGGCAGTCTCGATGAGTTGAGGGATATATGCCGCAACTCCGGCACCATTTCCTACCTGAGTTTCAGCCGAAATTTTGGACAGCAGGCAGCACTTCGCGCCGGATTGGAAAAATCGAGGGGCGATTGTGTCATCATGATGGATGGCGATTTCCAGCATCCTCCCGAGTTGCTGCCGAGCCTTGTCGCTGAATTCAGGAAAGGCTTCGATATAGTTAATACCAGACGAATTGAGCCTGCCCGGGGGGCGGCTGGCCGGAGTTCCTTCCTGAAGCGCAGGACTTCCCGGTTGTTCTATTCTCTCGTCAACGCGTTGGGCGATGTTCGCATAGAACCGGGGTCAGCCGATTTCAGGCTCATTTCGAGGCGCGCTTGCAACATGCTCCTTTCCATGGGCCAGGGAAGTCTCTTCCTGCGTGGAGCCATTCCATGGCTGGGACTGCCAACCGCCGAAATACCGTATACGCCCGTGAAAAGGAAGAGCGGCACTTCGAAATTCACGTGGGGCAAGATGCTCGCTCTCGCCGAAGAAGGCATTGCCGTGCCAAGTCTCAAACCCTTCCGCGTCATTTCCTTTCTCGGTATGACATCTCTTTCGGGTGCTCTGATTTTTCTCGTCTGCCGCCTCTGTTTCCTGGTGTTTGCGGGCAGGCCTTTCGATGGCTACTCGATCATAGTGAGCCTCCTCCTGGTCATCGGGGGGACGCTCCTTGTTTCGATTGGATTTGCAGGGCACTATGTTTTCAAGATCATTTCCCTGACAGGAGGAAGGCCTTCCTACATAATCAAGGAGGCTTCACTGGAGATGGGAGAAAAAAAGGCAAGGTAAAATAGATGCGTAATCTCCTGTTCATTGCTGCAAGCGTTGCGGGTTCGGCTGTTTCACAGATTTTTCTGAAGTATTCCACCGCCTACAAGCCTTTCGCCACGCGCTGGATACTCTTTATCCTTCTCTCCATCCTCAGCTCCACCGTAGGTTTTGGCGCGAACTTCATCCTTTTCAAGGAAGAAGAGATGAGTAAAATCAGCCCCATACTTACTGCTGCCGTCATGGTCGTCGTCGTCGTGGCAAGCATCTTCCTGTTCAATGAAAAGATGACTATGAGGAAAGGCGTGGGGGTCGGGTTTGCCGTTGTAGCGGTGGTCTTGCTGGCTCGCTGACAATCTCCAATGGAAAAGCAGGGACCGGAGTCGAGATTCGACACCGCGCTTTCTATAGTCACGCTTCTGCTCATTTATTCCGTCCTGTTGTCGCGATTCGACCTTTCACTGCTTTTTTCCGACACCATTCTCACTGGCGGGGATTCTGCTTCCTGGTATCAGGTTCTCTCAACACTGAAAAACGATTTCCTGCCGCATGGGCGCCTTTTTGCCTTCAGCCAGGGTAATTTCTTCGGTTACATGGAAGGCCAGCACTATTTCGTACTGCCTTTCCTTTTTGCGGCGCTTCTCGGTTTCTTCATGCCGCTGACGGTGGCACTCAAGATTACGACTATGCTGGGCGGTTTTGCATTGCCGTTGACGGTGTTTGCCGGTGTGGTTTCTATCACTGGAAGCAAGCGTTCCGCTTCGGTCGCTGCAGCGGCAAGTCTCCTTTTCCTTTTCAATGAATCCTACTCGATTTTCGGCGGAAATTGGCTTTCAACCTTTGCGGGCGAATTCTGCTATTCGTGGGCAATCGCATTTCTGCCGCTGCTCATTGCTTCAATCATCAGGGACATAAGAGAAAAGCGAAGCGGGGTCGCTTCGGGCATCCTACTCGGGCTGATTGGCCTTTCCCATCTTTTCGTCTTCATGCCCGCGTTCTTCCTGCCTTTCTTCCCGGCTTTCGGGACTTTGCCTGAACTCTTTGGAAGGAAGGAAAACGGAAAAGGGCAGAGGCCAGGCCAGGGACAAGGCTCCCCGACAACCACCAGAATCCTTGTGACCTATGTCTGCGCCTTCCTCATGATGGCTTTCTGGCTGCTCCCCATGGCCGCTTCCAGACAGTGGGCGCAGCCTATCAGCATTCTTTGGAATTTCAGCTCGCTGAAGGCTTTTGCTTCCCAGACTGACGCCCCTGTCTGGATTGCCGCAATCATTCTTTTCATCATTACCGCATTTTCCCACAGGCAGGAAGGATATCAGAGGATGTTGGCGGCATTTTTCGCTTATGCCTTGGGAGCCTGCGCTTTTCTGTTCTTCATTGCGCCGGGCCTTGGAATGCCGGATATCCGTTTCATACCCACGGCACTGATGATTTGTGTCGTCGGCCTTCCTTCAATCTATGAAAACCTGCCGGCTCTGTTCGGAAGGAAAGCTGGCGCCACTGGAAGCCAGGCAGGAAGGCCTGGTACGCCCAGTGTGGTCGGGAGCAGATGGGGACAATCAGGCAAAGCGCGCGACCCTGCAAACAATAAGCTCCGCTGTTTCCTGGCTTTCTTCCTCGTCATGATCCTGTGCTGGGTATCAGCCCGGTCCGCCAAGAATTCTCCAGCCTGGTATGTCTGGAACTATTCAGGCTATGAGACAAAGAGCGAATGGCCTGTCATGCAGGAACTGGCGGAAAGATACAAAGGCACGACCGACAGCGGTCGCTTCCTTTGGGAAAAGCAGGATCAGCATGACAATGCAGATTTCGGGTCCGAACGCGCCTTCGAGAACCTGCCTTTATTCACCGGCAGGCCGACTTCCGAGGGGATTCATTACGGATCGAGCATGATGGCCAGGGCGGCGACCTACCTGCAAAGCTCCTATTCCCTGAATCCTGTCGACCCGGAGGCCGAGCGCATCTATTCGGCTATCGACCCGGAGTCCTGGCCTGCCCGTTTCTCGCTTCTGAATGCACACTATATCATAACCCATTCCAGCGAAATCACGGAGCGTTTCCGGAATTCACCCGCCTTTGCCCTGGATTCCTCGATCGGGAAATTCAGCATTTTCCGATTTGTCGATTTCCGTAAAAGCTATGTCGAGATTTTGCCTTCCAGTTCGATTCACCTCGTGGGCGAAGGAGTTGGCGGTTTCAAAACGGATTACTACCGATTTTTCCGGGAATATGAGCTGTACGGAGAACCATTCGTGAGTTCGGCATTCGCCGACCAGGACCTGCGCAAGGTACTGCCAGGCTATTCCATCCATGATTCCTACGACTCCTATCGGAGTCAGGTACTTCCGCAGGTTGCGCTAGGCCTTCGCCATGCCAATCAGCCTGCTGTTCGAAACGAGCATGTTGACAATTTCACGATCAGCTTCGATACGGACAAGCCAGGCCAGCCTCACTACATCAAGATATCCTACGCTCCAGGATGGAAATCCGCCCAGGGCGAGAAGATTTATCCCGCATCGCCGGGCTTCATGCTGATAATACCCCGCACATCCCATGTCGAGCTGAACTATGGCCGGATTCCCAGCGAGAAGATCGGGGCCATCCTCAGTATGTTTTTCCTGCCCTTTGCGATTGCAGTGGGAGTTGTCCAGGGAAGGCGAAGGCGCAAAAATGTGTCGGGAAAAGGAAAGGACAAAGCAGGCAAAGGCCGCTCCTGGAAAATCCTGATGGGCCTGGCGATGGTCATATTCGTGGTGACGGCGCTGATCCTGACCATCCAGACGGAAAGGGGCTACCCTGCGCTCGCGCGCGACATTGGGAAGGCACGAAGCCTGAGACTCGCATCGCCGCAGGAACGGCGGCAGGCAAAGAAACTTGTAGAAAAATGGGCGGTCCCTGAAACCCTGGAACGCTACGACAATATGCTCGGCTTCGATGCCTTCAGGATAAAGGCGTGGATATTGCAGAGCGAAGGCAAAATCAGCGAAGCAAGGGAGATCATCGACATGCTGAAACGCCGATACCCTCACACTCGGGCGGTGCTGGATCTGCCCGTACTCTGATGGCAATCATCGGCAGCCTTCCACAACATAAGCCACGCCTGCCCATGCATTTTCGAACTCGACAATATCATATAGTCTGGTAACGCCATCAGGGCTGTCTGCGGCGGGATCGTTCACCATGAGTTCCCAGGAGCCATCCGCATTTTTCCTGATGCCAGTCAGAAGGACGAGATGGCCATTCGTCTTTTTTATCGGAGCACCACTCAGGCTCCCGTCCTGGAACTTGATGCTGGCTATCAGGATTCTCCCGCCGAAGAGCTCGCTGCACGCCTGTTCGACATTGGCAAAGAAATCGAGACGCGCCCGCGCACCAAGCCTCCACAGCGAAGCAACGTTGAAAGCCCAGTTCCCGTAGATTTTTTCGCCATAGTCGTAGCAATCAGCGGCGACGAAAGACGTAGGATAATTCCTGCCGAGAGAACTCAGCGCCATGGTGACGCAGGTCGGCGAGCAGATCCTGCCGCGTATCGGTTCGGCTTCCATCATCTGCGACAAGGGAGTAACCCGGAAGGCACTTTCCTGGAGATAATGGCTCCGGGTCGGTGGCCGCGGCGCTTTCCGGTTGCGCGTCAGGATGCCGCATCGATAGAGGAT
>JAJFUL010000302.1 GCA_021372425.1 Spirochaetaceae bacterium | reverse complement strand
ATTATTGCCTTGCCGGAATCCTGGTCATAGGCAAGGAAGCCAGTCCAGCGCTTCAGCGTCAGTGTCATGGCATCATACCAATGCGTGGCGTTGACCAGGATCGCCAGAGAGCCTTCCTTCCACGACGGATCCTTGTCATTCTGGAAGCCTTCGATGAATATGGCGAAGCGATGATTGTCGTGCACGGTGCCGCCGATTTCATCCGAGAATCTGGCAATGAAAGGCTTGAGGTAGAATTCGTTGATAGCATCTCCGGTGCTCAGGCCGGCAGCTGCCCCATGCGGCCCATTACCCTTTCCGGAACTGGAGCCAATCCGCTCAACGAACCAGTTCGGCCTGAGCAATGTCGGAACATCGTGCACGAGATCCCAGACGCCGACCCTGCGCCAGAGACAGTTCCGCCCTTCCTGCCAAGCCCGGATACCCGGAGTCCCTAGCTGGACACGACCGGTGGTCTTCATGCCAAGCCCGCGGATTCCGATGTTTGCCGAATCGGTCGGATACCCTTCCCCTGCGCAGATTGCTTCCCATGGTGTCGGCGAAAGACCGGGCATGTCCGCGTTTTTTTTCCGCTCCCTGACGTCAGGTATGCCAATGAATCCGGCACCTGGTTCATTCAGGCTGTCAAATCCGATCACGTTCGGGTATTGGGCCAGCCGGCCTGCGATCTGCTTCATCGCTCCAAAATAATGTCGTTGCAGATAATCCTGGGCCGGCTCGCCGTTGAAAAGGAGTCCGGGTGCAAAATCATTGCCGCCAAAAAACAGCGTGAACATGGTCGCGCAGCCCAGGCGCAGATGATTCGTGAACCATTGCATCCGCGGGAAACGGTCGCCCATTTCCTGCTGAAGGAGCGCTGCACCCGAGGCGTTGAGATTCCTCGGCTCGAAGCCGGCCACCTGCAGCGTCCACAAGGGGGCACCGTCGCCGCCAGTCCAGCGCGACCAGACATCCTGGTGCGGGTCCACGAACATCGAGATGCCATGACGAGCCGCGCACTCTACGATGGATTCGATATAATCGAGGTAATCGGCGTCATAGATACCGGGACCTGCGTGCTCGATGGCTTCCCAGGTGATGACAAGCCGGATGAAACGCTGGCCCCAGGCCGCAAGCCGCCCGAAATGCCCATCGGCCTCATCGAGGGGAAAAGGACGCCCCACAAAGGAGACATGTTCGCCGTCATAGAATCCGGCCGCGAGCCCTGTGCTTCCATCGGGCGAAGCAGGTACCTTGCAGTTCCCGCCCAGATTTACGCCGCGCAGGACGAGTCGCCGTCCGAAATTATCCTCGAAATGATTACCGTGAACTTTCATGGTTCTAGCGGGCAGCTTCGAGCGTATAGGCGAGGCTATATTCCCCATATTCCGCCGATGTAATTCCATTTCGGCTCGACCCCGCATAATGTGTCAGGCCCGAAACAACGTGGACGATCACAGGGCCGGTTTCGCCAGTCCTAAGGATGCCTGCATGCACGACAGCCTCTGAAAGCTGCGAGTCCGCCGTATAGGTGTCAGTGCCCCAGATAGTCGATTCCTTTGCCGTGCCGGTGACCCAGACTACATAAGTCTTTCCCGCGGCAACATAGGCGATATTCCGAACGGTTCCAGGGTCAGAGATCATCGCGACGAGATTCTGATAATCCTGCGTGACAGGCTCGATCGAATAACTTGTCGGATAACTGCTGTAATTCTGGGAAACGACGCCTCTCTGAGTGCTTCCTGTATACGACGACTGTCCGGGTTGGATAGTGACTTTGATGATGCCAGTCTGTCCGTTTGCCAGCAGGCCTGCATGGATTGTGGCGGCCGGCAAAGCAGAATCGATCGTGTAGATGCCTGTTCCCCATATAGTGCCGGCCGTCGAGGCGGTCACCTGTACGTGAACGACCGTGCCGGGGGTCGGTTTTTTCAGCCTTATGAGGGCAGTCCAATCGTTGAAAGCATAGAGCGTGGCAGTTGAGGGGACAGGCTGCGGTTGAGGCTGCGACACAGGCCCGGTCTGCGGAGCTGTGGTAGTGTCGGAGCCGATCCCTGAACCAGTCTTGGTCGAACCAAAGCCCACGAATCTGTATGAAAGGCCAAAAGCTCCCCAGGAATTGCTCTGGACTCCGTTACAGTAAGAGCCACTATAGGAGGACAGGCCTTCACTGATGACGATCGCCACGGTGCCTGCCTGACCGTTCGCCAGGACTCCGGCGTGGACAGCTGCCGCCGTCAGGCTGGAATCGAGCGTATAAGTGTCGGTTCCCCAGACTGAACCGCCTGCGGAATTGCCCGTCAGTGACAGGAAAAGGACGGAACCAGGCTGAAGCCCGACGATACTGCGCAAGTTGGGCTGGTTTTGGCCAAAGGCGAAACAGGCCAGCATCAGGAAACAGACCGAAAGGATCACCCTTGCCATTTGGCGTCTGTTCATTCTGCCCTCCGGGTCACGGGTCGGATAGGGCCTGCAAAAGCAGGAGCCATCACGCTAAGGGTACTCCAGCTCTCTGCCAAACGCAAACGATTTTTGCTTGGCAGAGAAGCAAAACAGACAGAGGAGGCGGGCTTGTTCAGGAAGGATCGGCTAAAAGGCTTCAGTTTTTCCGGCGGCTTTCCGGAGACCGCGAAAGCACCCGGGAGAAGCAGTCGGGCACCTTACTCTCGAAACGCAGGATCTCGTGCGTGAAAGGATGCTCAAGGACCAGGAGATGGGCATGCAGACAAAGCCGGCCGGCAGGGTCCGTGCGCGCGCCATACCGCTGGTCTCCAGCGACAGGGTGACGGTCCGAAGCGAGCTGGACGCGGATCTGGTGTTTCCTGCCGGTCTCCAGCGAAAGCTCCAGCAGGGAATAACGGGCGTCTCCGGAAAGCCGCCGCCAATGGGTGATGGCGCGCAGCGAGCCAGGAGCCTCAGGCTTTGTCTGCCAGACCTCTCCCGCCCTGTTTTCGGTCAACCATGAATCGTAAGTCCCTGAATCGGCGCGGATTTCACCCTCGGCAAGGGCGACATAGACCCGCTCCTTGACAAGTTCGTTCCAGTTGTCCATCAGGGCCTTTTTCGCCCTGGCATGCTTGGCGAATATCATGATGCCTGAAGTGTCGCGATCGATGCGGTGCACAAGAGCTGCCCTCCCATGAGGATTGGTCCTCTCGATATGGGAACTGACGATATCGTACAAGGTCTTTTCGCGCGATCCCCTGCCTGAGATCACTGCGAGGCCGTCAGGCTTGTCCACGGCGATGATGTCGCGATCTTCGTAGACGAAATCAACTTTATGGCGGCTCTGATACATGGGAGAATTGTAGCTTACTGACCCGGCAACTTAATAGTGGTTTTATCGCAAAATGTGTGCGCAGTCCTGTTGCCGGGTCAGCAAGGCGAGGCGGAGCGTCAGCAGGTCTGAAGCTGGCGTCTGGAAGATCAGTCAGGTTACGGCTTTCAGACTCAGGCTGGCATTCCGGCTCAATTTTCATTAAAATGCAGTCCATGATAATCGAACGCAAAGACATGAAGGTTGAAAGGCGTCCCCATATGCGGGGCGGCAGCGGTGAATGTTCGGTGACATTGCTTGGAGGTGACTCGCTGCAACAACACTGCAGGCTCATTTCCGAAATCCTCATACCGGTCGGAGCCAGCATTGGCGAGCATGAACACGCGGGAGAGACTGAGTACTACATCATCTTGGAGGGGCAGGGTATTGTCTGCGACGATGGCGCCGACAAGCCTGTGAAACCCGGCGATGTCGTCGTGACCAACAACGGAGCCAAGCACAGTATCAGGACTCTGGGCGAGCAGCCGATAAGGATGGTCGCAGTCATTGTCACCGACGCATGAACTCTAGGCGCGTACAGCAATCTGTGTACAGCAATCCTTATTGTTGCGCCGGGTCGCCAAAAAGCGCATACATGCAGATGCTGGCAGCCACAACCACATTGAGCGAATCGATGCCCTCGGCCATAGGGATCATGACCTCGGTTCCGCAGAGATTGATTATTTCAGCCGGAAGTCCATAGCCTTCATTGCCAGCCAGGAGCACGAGAGGGTAGACAGGCGTGAACTGCCTCAAAGGTATTGCCGTCTCGGAAAGCGCGGCAGCAACCAGCGAAAAGCCAGCGCCGCGCAGGATCGCCAGGTCATTCTGGCTGCATGAATAGAGCGGCAGAGCAAGCGCGTTCCCCATCGATGCGCGCAGTGCCTTTC
>JAJFUL010000274.1 GCA_021372425.1 Spirochaetaceae bacterium | reverse complement strand
AAGCCATGCTGCATCGTTTCTCGATCGATCCGACCATGGCCGCATGGGGCGAGGAGAACCGCGACTGGGGCGGGGCTTTTGCCGTCTATCGCGGCTTGACCGAGGCGCTTCCCTACAACAGGCTGTTCAACAGCCCGATTTCGGAAGGCGCGATTGTGGGGACGGGCGTTGGCTATGCGCTTTCGGGCGGCCGCGCCGTCGTCGAATTGATGTACTGCGATTTCCTGGGACGCGCCGGCGACGAAATCTTCAACCAGGCGTCGAAATGGCAGGCCATGTCGGCGGGACAGCTCAAGATGCCATTGGTGGTTCGCGTTTCGGTCGGCAACAAGTACGGCGCGCAGCACAGCCAGGACTGGTCGGCGCTCGTCGCGCACATCCCGGGGCTCAAGGCGTATTTCCCGGCGACTCCCTACGATGCGAAAGGCATGCTGAACCTCGCGCTGCGCGGGACCGACCCGGTGATCTTCTTCGAGAGCCAGTTGCTGTACGATGTGGGCGAGCAGTTCGAGGCGAACGGCGTTCCGGAAGGCTACTACGAAGTGCCGGAGGGCGAGCCGGTCATCAGAAGAAAGGGAAAGGACCTCACGATCGCGACGCTTGGCGCAACGCTCTACAGGGCGATGGATGCGGCGAAAATCCTGGAAGAGAAATATGGCGTTTCGGCCGAAGTAATCGACTTGAGGTTCATCACTCCTTTGAAATATGATGTGTTGGTCGAATCGGTGAAGAAGACCGGTAGGCTCGTTCTGGCTTCCGATGCCTGCGAGCGGGGCTCTTTCCTGCATACGGTGGCATCGAACGTGCAGACGCTGGCCTTCGACTGGCTGGACGCGCCGGTGGCGGTGGTCGGATCGCGCAATTGGGTCACGCCGGCGGCTGAGCTGGAAAAGACTTTCTTCCCGCAGCCTGAGTGGATTATCGATACCATTCATGAGCGGGTCCTGCCGTTGGCTGGCCACAGGGTGACGACGGTCCAGACCGAGGGCGACATTGCAAGGAAAAACCGTCTTGGAGTGTGAGTTGCCAGGAATGGATACAATTAATGATGTAGCGGCGAGCCCGGCGCAACGGATCGCCGCATTGAGGGAACTTGTCGCGGAGCGGCCGATCGCCGCGCCGCGGTCGCCGGAGTCAAACAACCATATACACACCTGCTACAGCTTCAGCCCGTACACGCCGGCGGCCGCGGCGCTGGGGGCGCGGAAGGCCGGGCTCGCCGTCGCGGGCTCGGTGGACCACGACTCCCTGGTGGCTGCTGCGGAAATGCGGGAGGCCTGCGCCGTGCTTGGCATGGGCGCGGTCACTGGTTTCGAGATCCGCGTCTCGCTGTTCCCCGAAAATGATCCTTTCTTCACGGAAAGAAAAATAAACAACCCCGATTCCGCGGGTATCATCTACATGACGGTGCAGGGCGTGCCTGCTGGCGTGCGGGAAAATGTCGCGAAATTTCTCGAGCAGGTGCGCGTGAATCGGCGGGCACGCACGCAAAGGATGGTTGAGCGGCTCAATCCGCTGTTGGCCGTGGCCGGCGCCGAACCGCTCGATTTCGAGCGCGATGTGGTCGCACGCTCCATGTACAGCAATGGCGGCACGATTACGGAGCGGCATATGCTTGCAGCGATGGCGTCCTCGGTCATCGCGGCTTTTGGCCGCGGCGAATCGCTTGTCAGCGGCATCGAAAGTCGCTTCGGCGTGGCGCTGTCGCCGAAAATGCGCAGCCTGCTCGGCGATACTGCGAATCCCTATCTCGAATACGACCTGCTCGGCTTGCTCAAGTCTGAATTTCTCCCTACGATTTTCATCCAGCCTGAGGCGGAATGTGTAAGCGCCAGGGCCGCGATCGAATTCGCTGTCTCGATCGGCGCGATTCCCGCCTATGCCTATCTGGGCGATATTGGCGAGTCCCCCACCGGCGACAAGAAGGCTGAAAAGTTCGAAGACGATTTCCTGCCCGAATTGTTCGCCAAACTGAAGGACCTGGGTTTCCTGGCTGTAACCTATATGCCTCCGCGGAATACGGCTCAGCAGCTAGTGCGCATCCGGAAGCTATGCAGGGAATTTGGTTTCATGGAGATTTCGGGTGTGGACATAAACCAGCCGCGACAGTCCTTCAACTGCCCGGAGCTTCGGCAGCCCGAGTTCGCGCACCTCAACGACGCGACCTGGGCGATGGTCGCACACGAAGCGCTCAGTTCGGTAGATTCCGCACTCGGGCTTTTCTCGCCCTCGAATCCTTATGCCTCGGCAAGCCTGGAAAAGCGCGTCTTGATTTATGCGAAGGCAGGTGTCGCTACAGTCGCGTTTGCCGATATTGATGAAATTGCCGATTCGCTTCAAAAAGGAAGGTATGAATAATGTCCGATGAGTTGGTTGCCGCCCCGCTCTTGAGGGGTTTGCTGATCGATCTGGCCGCGGAACCGGTCTCGTTGGGGCTGGTCTCTGCTGATGATTATTCCGCTACTGGCGGCGCGATGGAACTTCGCGTCGACCGCGACAAAATACTTGGGCCGGATGGCCACGCCGATGAGGAAAAGCTCGCGGCTGAGCTCAAGGCAAAGTTTGCAGCGAAGCGCGCTTCTATGTCGTGCAACGCGAAAATTCCAGACGCGATTGTCCTGTCGATTGGCGATGAGCGGTTCGCCTACAAGGTGAGCGCGCCCTGCGTCAGTGATGGCGGCGGGGTTTCTGGAACTGCAATGTCGCGCCGCGATTCTGAATTGGCCAATTCGGCCTATGGGCGCAGTTCTGTCGTCGCAGGAAAAGTTGCCCTTGTCACTGGCGGCGCCCAGGGTATCGGCGGGGAAATAGTACGGGGGCTTGCGGCTTCCGGAGCAACCGTCTTCATCGCCGACCTCAACTATGAAGGCGCCCGCGAGCTGTCCGACGTCTTGAATGCCGGTGAACCCAGGTCGACGACCTACCCTGTGGCAGTCAACGTTATGGATGAAAAATCCGTCGAGGCGATGTTCGACACGGTTGCGCGCACAACGGGTGGTCTTGACCTGGTCGTGTCCAACGCCGGCGTGCTGAAGGCTGGTTCGGTGCTCGAGTTAGACGAAAAAAGCTTCCGTTTCGTTACCGATGTCAACTATATCGGATTCTTCCTCATGGTGAAGCATGCCGGCGCGCTGCTGAGACGCCAGTGGCGCACTGCTCCAGTCTGGTATACTGACATTGTGCAGATCAATTCGAAATCGGGGCTCGAGGGGTCGAACAAGAATGGCGCCTACGCGGGTTCAAAATTCGGTTCGATCGGCCTCGTGCAGAGTTTTGCCCTCGAATTGGTCAAATATCATATCAAGGTGAATGCGATCTGTCCGGGCAATTTCCTGGGCGGGCCGCTCTGGACCGATCCGGTCAAAGGCCTGTTCGTGCAGTACCTCAATTCCGGCAAGGTGCCAGGGGCAAAGACAGTCGAGGATGTCAGATTATACTATGAATCGAAAGTGCCGATGGGCAGGGGAGTGGAGGGCAAGGATCTCATGCGCGCCCTGTATTACCTTGTTGAGCAGGAGTACGAGACTGGCCAGGCCCTTCCCGTGACGGGCGGCCAGGTCATGCTCAGCTGATTCGAGCCAATACAAAATGCATCCTGGCTCGCGCCATTCTGGAGGACCGATGAAAAAAGCAATCGCCGTCATCGATATCGGCATGACCAACAAGAAGATTGCCATCTATGATGAGGAATTGAATCTGCTTGCGCTGAAGAAGCGCCTATTCGAACCTGTCATGGTCGATGGAGTCGAGGCGCACGACCTTGCCGGCATGGAAGCATGGTTTTTTGCCACCTTGAAAGCATTCTCCGTCTGCTTCGATATAAAGGCGATTGCGGTCTGCACGCATGGCGCGACCTTCGTCTGCACCGACGACGAGGGGAATCCTGTCGTTCCCTGTTTTTATTACACCCATGAGCCAGGACCTGAATTTCACAAGCGTTTCTATGCGATGGCCGGACGCCCGGAAGAGTTACAGGCGATCACCGGCACGCCCAATCTTTCAGCGATGATAAATCCAGCCAAGGGGCTGTTCTTTGCAAAGGAGAAGTGCCCCGAGGAATTCGCCAGTGCGACACGAGTGCTGCCATTCCCGCAATACTGGGGCATGCGCCTGACTGGAAAGGCTGGCGTTGAAGGCACCTATATCGGCTGTCACACCTACCTTTACGACTGGAAGAAAGACCGCTATTCCTCGGTGGCCGACAAGCTTGGCATAACTGAAAAGCTGCCCTTCCCCCTGCATGATTCCTGGGACATCCTGGGTACGCTGCTGCCTGAGGTGGCGGAAAAGACCGGTCTTTCGACGACGACTATCGTGACAATGGGAATCCATGATTCGAACGCTTCGCTCCTTCCCTACCTTAGCAAGGGCTATGGCACCGAGTTCGTCATCAATTCGACGGGAACCTGGTGCGTGCTCATGCATCCGCAGGAAAAATTCGAGTTCGCAGAGGATGAGCTTGGCAAGGTCGTGTTCTTCAACCGCTCAGCCTACAACAAGCCGGTAAAGACGGCTATTTTTCTTGGCGGTAAGGAATACGAGGTTTGGACCGAGGCAATTGGGAAAGCTCGTGCTGCGGCGTCAGGCGCGAGCGCCGGAGCTGCTGTGGGCGGCACGGGTGCGGAAGCCCCGGGTCCGGGCGATGAAACCGAGCTCTACAATTCGATTTTGCGGGATGCTTCCGAATTCATCCTGCCTGAAATCGTCCCGGGCTCGGGGCAATTCCCTGGTTCGCAGGCGCGGGCAATCGAAGCGACAAATGTCTACAACTATTCTTCAATCGAGAAAGGTGAATCCGCACCTGCTTTCCTGTCTGTGCCCGCCAGGGCGGCGGCCATCCTCAACCTCTCGCTCGTTTTCCAGACCATCGTCGCCCTGCAGCGCACAGGCCTCAAGACCGGGCAGCGCATCTACACCGAGGGCGGCTTCAGGAACAATGCTGCATACAACGCGCTCCTCGCGACGGCGCTCCCCGACAACCCGGTTTTCCTCACCGACATGAGTGAGGCCACTTCCTTCGGTGCTGCCCTGACCGCCCTGGCTGCGCTTCGCAGCGAGACGCCCTCCGAGCTGGCTGGCCTCTTCGAGATCAATGGTGCCCAGGCTGAGCCGCTGCAGGGTCTGAAAGGCCTTGAGGAATATGGAAAACATTGGCTATCGCTTATATAATAATATTAACTATATAAAGGGATCACTATAGATGGAGGCTTTCCTATGAAAACAAAAGCCGTGAGAATACACGGGGTCAATGATCTTCGCCTGGATGAGTTTGACCTTCCTGAGATAAAGGATGGCGAGATACTGGCCGAGGTCATTTCGGATTCGATATGCATGTCCAGCCACAAGCTGGCTATGCAGGGGGATGCGCACAAGCGCGTCCGTGCCCCGCTCGCGACGAATCCAATCATCATCGGTCATGAATTCTGCGGCCGCCTGATCAAAGTCGGAGCGAAATGGGCCGGGAAATTCAAGGATGGCCAGAAATTCGCCATCCAGCCAGCAATAAACTACCAGGGCACGCTCTTTGCACCTGGATATTCTTATGCAAATATCGGCGGCGATTCGACTTACGTCATCATTCCGAAGGAAGTCATGGAGATGGACTGTCTCCTTTCCTACGACGCCGAAGCCTTCTTCATGGGCTCCCTGGCCGAGCCAATGTCCTGCATCGTCGGCGCATATCACGCCCAGTACCATACGGATCCCGGCTCCTATGCGCATGACATGGGAATCGTGGAGGGCGGCAGCCTTGCGCTTCTGGCCTCGGTGGGGCCAATGGGCATGGGCGCAATAGACTACGCCATCCATGCTCCGCGCAAGCCCGGCCGCATTGTCGTCACCGATATCGACGATGCGCGGCTCGCACGCGCCGCCTCGCTCATCACGGTGGAAGAAGCGAGAAAAAATGGCATTGAGCTTATCTACCTCAATACAAAGGACATTGTGGATCCTGTTGCAGCGATTGCGGCGCTGAACGGTGGCAGGAAGTTCGACGATGTATTTCTCTTCGCACCCGTCAAGCCGCTCGTCGAGCTTGCCGACGCGCTGCTTGGCCATGACGGCTGCCTGAACTTCTTTGCCGGCCCGACCGATCCCACTTTCGCTGCGCCATTTAATTTCTACAATGTCCACTACGAGTCGCACCACTTGGTGGGAACATCGGGTGGCAACACTGACGACATCAGAGAATCGCTCGCGATGATGGCGGGGCGGCTACTGAAGCCCGAAGTGATGATCACCCATATTGGCGGCCTCAATGCGGTTCCGGAGACGACTATCAACCTGGACAAGATCCCCGGCGCCAAAAAGCTGATCTATACACACAAAAACCTGCCGCTGACAGCCATTGCCGATTTTGCGGAAAAGGGCAAGTCGGATCCCCTCTTTGCCGCCCTCGCGGAGATCACTTCCCGCAACAATGGGCTGTGGAGCAAGGAAGCCGAGGAATACCTGCTCGCAAATGCGCCGGAAATTTGATTCGGAAGTGGGTTTCATACCCCGCAGCTTGCTGCGAAGTTTTTGATTCAGGAACAGAGTTTACACTTCCCGCTTCACGGGGCCTTTGCTATACTGGCGGCTAATGTTGAAAAGGATCCTTTTGCTGCTGTTCACAGTCGGTCTTCTCTGCCCCCATTTGGCTGCGGCCTCCTTTTCCGGAGCTGAGAGGCCGATCATTCATCTTGAGGGACTGAGCGATTATTATTTTGACGCCGATCCTCAGCTGGATATTGCTCAAGTCTCCGGCGAGGCCATGGCCTCCCGCTTCACACCGGTTGCGGAGAGGAAGATATGGACTGGTAAAGCGGCCCCGGCGGCGTGGCTTCGATTTGTCGTCCCGAAACCCGAACTCGGGGAAGGATACGGCAGCAGCGCTGAGGGCGAAAAACCGGTGTCCCAATGGCTTCTCGTCGTACGTCCGAGCTTCTCCATCATCCTCGATCACGTGGATCTTTATGTTCCGCGCCGCGATGGGGGATTCGACCAGATACGTTCCGGGGCGAAAGAGGTGATGCGGCCCTCCGAACCCCGGTCGAGGTTTTTCGTTTTCGAGCTCCCTCCCGGGGCGTTTGACGGGAAGCCCTGCTATCTCCGCCTTTCAAGCATGACGGATGTCGAAGTCAACCTTACTATCGAGACGAGCGTCGGGTTCGCTCAGAATGAAGGCAACGACTACATAGCCTACGGTCTTCTTTACGGTACCCTCCTCGCGATGGTCCTTTACAGCCTCTTCCCCCTCTTGTCGCTGAAGGATAGTACCTATCTTTACTACATTCTCTATATTGTATCCGCGGGCCTCTGGCTTTTCTTCGTCCAAGGCCACGCCAAGCTCGTTTTTGGCCAAAGGCCCCGCTTTGATCAGGCCATGCTCTGGTTGTGCGTCGGCGCCATGATCACGTGGGGGGCAATTTTTACGGCTTCTTTCCTGAGGCTGAAGGACGGACGCCCTGTCCTCTTTCACTTGTTTCTCGTGATAGCTGTTCTGGGTCTGGCAGTGTCCGTCGCGGGTCTGGTCGGTTGGGATGGCCTGGCGTTCTCCATGTCGCACTATCTGGGGCTCGTTCTGCCTATCTTCGCCATTGCCGCCGCCATAGCGCGCCTCTCCCAGGGGTTCTCCTCAGCATTCTATTACCTCATCGCCTGGTCTTTTCTTGCTGCGGGAGGCTTTGCTTTTTCCCTCATGGGCCTTAAGGTGCTCTCCGTCAACTTTTGGACGACGAACGGCATGGCTATAGGCATGGCGGGGCAGTCCATCTTTCTCTCCATGGCCCTCACTGACCGCTTCAAGCGCCTCGAAATTGAAAGGAATAGGCTTGAGAAAATTCAGGCCCATTACCGCGAACTCAGCCTGACCGATGCGCCTACCGGCCTCTACAACAGAAGATTCCTTACGACCGCACTTGGACTGGCCATGACGAAATCCAACCAGACCGGGACCCCACTTTCCCTCATCCTCCTCGATATTGATGATTTCAAAAACATCAACGATACCTTTGGGCATGGCTTTGGGGACACAATCCTTGGCACGCTCGCGCGTTCGATGAAGAGTTGCACCAGGGAATGTGACAGTTCCTGCCGTTTTGGCGGCGATGAATTCGTCATAATCTTGCCCGGCATCTCAGGCAGCGACGCTTTTCAGGTTGCAGAGCGTATCAGAAATTGCTTTGCCTCGGATAGTCTTAAGAATTTCAAGAACATCGACGGCGTGGCGATGAGCGCAACCGTGAGCCTCGGCGTAGTGGAGCTCATCGGGAAGGAGACGGCTGAAGCCTTTCTGGCCCGCGCTGACAGCGCGATGTACGAAGCCAAGCGCCTTGGAAAGAACCGCAGCGCCCTGCAGTAGGGGGGGAACTTATAGCTGGGCTACGGTACCTGCATCGGCATCATCGGGGAGTATCGACCCTGGCTTCAGCCGCGTCGCGTTGAGAGCGCCGATGCGGTTGCCTTCTGCCACTGCTTCTTCGATTGTTGCACCCTCTTCGAGGGCGGAGGTGATGCCTGCATTGAAGGAGTCACCCGAACCGATCGGATTTTTTACCTCAACAGGAGTGACTGGAGCTTCCTGCAAGACTTTGCCATCCCAGAAAAGTGTGGGGGCGGTCCCTCGTGTCACGACAAGGTAGGCACCATAACGTTCCCAGTATTCCTTGCCTACCCGGGAAACAAGAGAACGTATTGCAGATTCATCCGCTTTGACGCCAGGATCCCTCTGCCCCGAATCATAGGTCTGGAAAAGTTCTTCAAGATTTGGTTTGACTACCATAGGGTGATAGACTAGGCTTTCAAGAAGCGCAGAGCCTTTCAGGTCGAGATAGAGATGTTTGT
>JAJFUL010000272.1 GCA_021372425.1 Spirochaetaceae bacterium | reverse complement strand
GGGACCAAGCTCGGCATTGGCCCTGCGATCGAAGACGGATTCTACTACGATTTCCTTTTTCCTGCCCCGATCACGGTCGATGATCTTCCGGCGATAGAGAAGGAGATGCGTAGGATTCTTTCCGGCGACCACGCCTTCACGAGGCGCGAAGTCACGAAGGAAGAGGCCAGGAAGCTCTTTGCCGATCAGCCCTTCAAGCTCGAGCTTATCGACGGCCTCGAGGAAGGCACGGTTTCGATGTACGAGCAGGACGGCTTCGTGGACCTCTGCCGTGGCCCGCACCTCGAGTCGACCCGGCAGATCAGGCCGGACGCGATCAGACTAAAGACAATTGCGGGAGCCTACTGGCGTGGTGATGAGAAACGCCCCATGCTGACCCGCATTTACGCCTACGCCTTCGCGGACAAGGAAGGGCTCACCGCACACCTCAAAATGCTCGAGGAAGCCGAGCGCCGCGACCACCGGAAGCTGGGCAAGGAGCTGGACCTCTTCTCCACCCATGAGGAGGCCGGACCCGGCCTCGTGTACTGGCACCCCAAAGGTGGGCGGTTCCGGGTCGAGCTTGAGAACTGGTGGCGCGACGAACACTACAAGAACGGCTACGAAATTCTCTTCACTCCTCATATCGGCAAAAGCTGGCTCTGGGAAACCTCCGGGCACCTCGGCTTTTACAAAGAGAACATGTATTCCCCGATGAAGATTGACGAAGAGGACTATTTCGTCAAGCCGATGAATTGTCCTTTCCACATCATGATCTATAAGAATTCGACTCACTCTTACAGAGATCTGCCGCTGCGCTGGGCCGAGCTTGGCACGGTCTACCGCTACGAGCGTTCGGGTGTCCTGCACGGGCTCATGAGGGTGCGCGGCTTCACCCAGGACGATGCCCACATCATCTGCACGCCGGAGCAGATTGAGGGCGAAATATCGGAGGTCCTGCGGTTTAGCCTGTCCATGTGGAAGACGCTCGGCTTCACTGAAATCAAGGCCTACCTCGCCACCAAACCCAAGGACTCGGTCGGCGAACAGGCGCGCTGGGACCAAGCCCTGGAGTCCCTCAAGGCCGCGGTCCAGCAACAGAATCTGCCCTACGAACTCGATGAGGGCGGAGGTGCCTTCTATGGCCCCAAGATCGATCTCAAGGTCAAGGACGCCATCGGCCGAGAGTGGCAGATGACGACCATCCAGTTCGATTTCAACGAGCCTGAGCGCTTCGACATGGTCTACACCGACAAGGACGGCCAGCTCAAGCGCCCCTATATGGTTCACAGGGCTCTCCTGGGCTCTCTGGAGCGTTTCTTCGGCGTCTACATCGAGCAGACTGCCGGCGCCTTCCCGGTCTGGCTTTCACCGGACCAGGTCGCGGTTATCCCCGTCGCCCCGGCTTTCTCCGGATATGCCGGAGAAGTGGTCGCCGCGCTCAAGGCGCGCGGCATCAGGGCCTTGCCTCTTCTCTCCGATGAGCGCATGAACGCCAAGATCCGCTATGCCCAGAGCCAGAAGATTCCGTACATGCTGGTCGTTGGGCAGAAGGAACAGGACGAGAAAACCGTTTCGATACGCTTCCGCGATGGTCGTCAGGGAAATGCGGTGTCTCCAGCCGATTTCATCGGACGGGTGTTGGACAAGATCGCGACCAAGTCGCTCGACTTGTAGGCATTTTTTGCAATCTTTATAAAAAAATCGACCGCCGGCTCTTCCTGCAATGGCGAATTCCTTCATCATGGAATAAACTATAACAGGAGGAGCTGCTATGGCGGATTTATCTACATGGTTCATGGGACTTAAGCTGAGCAATCCACTCGTTGTCGGGGCTTCAGGTCTGACAGGTACTCCTGAAGGAATCGAGAAAGCAGCTGCATCAGGCGTAGGCGCCATTGTCATGAAATCCTTGTTCGAGGAACAGATTCTCGCCGAATTGGGCAAGGAGACACAGGGGCTAGACCTGGACGCTTATCCTGATGCGGAGGCCTTTATAAGCCGGACAGCTTGGGAACAGGGTACGGAAAAATACCTGGACCTGGTGGTCCAGGCCAAGGCCCGCGCCGGCGCTGTGCCGGTCTTTGCCAGCATCAACTGCATCGGCCCTGGAAACTGGGCTTCTTTCGCTTCACAGATTGAGTCTGCGGGTGCGGATGGCCTGGAACTCAACATCGCCTACATGCCTTTTTCCACATCACTTTCGTCCAGGGACATCGAAGACCGGGTCTTGTCCACCGTCCGCGAAGTGCGGCGCGCCACAAGGCTACCGATCGAGGTAAAATTGGGCCAGAATTACTCGAGCCTGCCAAATCTTGCCAAGGCGATATCGAAAGAAGGTGCCAACGCCCTCGTGCTCTTCAACCGATTCTTCCATTTCGACATAGACCTAAAACGCATGAAGCTCATCGGTGCCCAACCCCTGAGTTCGCCCGATGAATATCACGAGAGCCTGCGCTGGGTGAGCCTTCTGTATCAGCGGGCGGGAATCGAACTTGCGGGAGCCACAGGCATCCACGATGCCAGGACAGTGCTGAAGTTCATAGTTGCGGGCGCCGGCACCGTGCAGATCTGCTCGGTCTTGCACAGGAAAGGATGGGTTGCGGTTCCCCAGTTGCTGAAGGATTTATCTGAGATATTGGATGGACATGAAATTGTCGCTCTCGAGAGTCTGCGTGGCAAGCTTTCGGCGCAAGTATCAGGACACCCCGAGGATTATCAGCGCCTCCAATACATTAAGGCGCTGACAGGCATTTATTGACGTGATATTATCTCTTTCGCATTTTTCACGAACAAACCTCATTGCAAGGATGGCAGGTCACATGAAACTGGACATGAGTCTTTCGAATCTTTCCCGGGCTTTCCCCGAGGATCTCACTCCCGACCAGAAGGCGCGGGCGCAGACCATTTTCCTCAAGAAACTTTCAGTAGATGCTCACCGTTTCTACGGCGGCAAGATGCAGACAGTGCCCAAGGCGGGGCTCTATGGCTTCAACTGGTTCAACGTCTGGTACACGCCGGGTGTCTCGAGGGTTTCGACGACCATCCGGGATAACAATGACGAATCATTTTCACTGTCAAATCGAGGCAACCTGGTAGCGATTGTCTCCGATTCGACCCGCGTCCTCGGCGACGGTGACTGCACGCCTTCTGGCGGTCTCGGCGTCATGGAAGGCAAGGCCTTCCTGATGAAATACCTGGGTGGTGTCGATTCCATCGCGCTCTGCATCGATTCGCGCAACAAGAATGGTGAGCACGATCCGGAGAAGATCATCGAATTTGTGAAGATGCTGCAGCCTTCGGTGGGCGCAGTAAATCTCGAGGACATTAGCCAGCCTAATTGCTACAGGGTACTGGATGAACTCAGAGAGTCCTGCGACATTCCTGTCTGGCACGACGATGCGCAGGGCACTGCAAGTGTTACGCTCGCCGGCCTTTTGAGCGCGCTCGACCTGGCAGGGAAAAAGCTGTCGGACGCGAAGATTGTTCTCTTGGGGGCCGGCTCTTCCAACACGACGATCGCACGCCTCATAATGGCTGATGGCGGCAAGGGAGAGAACATCGTCATGTTCGATACGAAGGGGGCCCTGAGCAGGAACCGCAAGGACATCGAGATGGATCCGCGCCACTACCGCAAGTGGGATCTCTGCCTGAGGACGAATCCATCCTGCCTCAGTACCGAGGAGGAGGCAATAAAGGGAGCCGACGTCCTCATCGCGCTTTCGACGCCAGGTCCCGACACTGTCAAGCGCGAATGGATACGCTCCATGGCTCCCAAGGCCATCGTCTTCGCCTGCGCAAATCCGGTGCCCGAAATCTGGCCTTATGCCGCCAAAGAAGAGGGCGCATTCATCGTCGCGACAGGCAGGGGCGATTTCCCGAACCAGGTCAACAACTCGATCTGTTTTCCTGGTATCCTCAAGGGCGCGCTTTCGGTGCGCTCGCGCAAGATAACCGACGGCATGGCGATCTGCTGTGCGCACTCGATAGCCAATTTTGCGAAGGTCCGCGGGACCTCCCCCGACAACATCATTGCCACGATGGAAGAAACCGAGCTTTTCGCCGTAGAGGCTGCGGATGTCGCCATGCAGGCCGTGACCGAGGGAGTCGCTCGCGTCACCGATACCTGGGACAATGTCCATGCCAGGGCCATGGCCGACATTCAGGCGTCGCGCAGCCTTACGCAGAAAATGATGGATTCAGGCTATATCAAGCAGCCGCCAGAGGAAATGCTGCAGAAGGCGCTCGATGAAGCGATAGCGGAAGTCCGGAAATAGGATTGGATCGGATTATTAGTGAACAGAGGTTCCGCGCGGCCGCGAAGAGGATTATTATTAGAATATGAGCAAGAAAAGGAAGCTGGGAACGAGCGCGCGGACACTTCTGCTGTTGGCTTTGGTCTGCGCTTTTTTTGCCGTTCTTTCGACTTTTGACACTTCAGAACAATATCGGGCATGGAAGACCGCACGTATCTGGACTGATGAGCAGAAGGCTGTCGCCCCTGCTCAGGATGCGGACTCGATGTACGTGCATATGCTTGTCTCGTTATTGCTAGACACGGGCGTGATAATTGCCGCCTTCTCATGCCTGCTGTTTCTGGCCGTAGCCATAGCCACGGAGAGCTCCCGGGCGAATTCCGTGGCCGCGTTTTTCGATTACTGCGCCCTGGTGCTTGGAATACTTTATTCAGTCAGCATGATAATCTACCAAATTCGTGTGGGGCCCCGGGTGGTCCTGAAAGGTCCAATTTTCGACTACAACTTGCATATGCAAATACCGGTGATCGTAGCGGTAGCAGGTTATCCCCTTGCAGCGCTGGGCTTCTTGATAAAGAGAAAGACGGTTACGGAAACTGATTGAATTCCGCATTCAAGAGGCCGCCTCGTATCCGGCCGATTTTAGCCTTGCACGGGAATCACAGGTATTGAATGATGAGGCCGACCGCAAAAAGCAGCACACCGGCTATCACCATGCTGGCAGCGGTCTTGCCGCCTTTTCCGGCATCAGTCTTGCCAATTCTGTCTCGCCTCGCATCGCCTCCTGAAACCTCTCCATCAGGCTCGCTTTCTTGTGCGCCCGAGTCTTCTCCGGCCATTTTCCTTCTCAAGGCGAGTTCTGCTTGTGCCAGCCGCTGGTATTCGGAGTCGTCGACATTCGCATCCTTGTGCGGGATGGGGTAGGGGGGCTGCGGAGCCGCTCCTGGCTCAGCCGCACGGTCAGCCCAGGATTCGGGCGGAGCCCAGGATTCGGCCGGAGGCCAGGATTCGGCCGGTTTGTTTCCAGTCTGTCTCTTCCGCGAGAAGAAACGTACCCCGTCTTTTTTGAGGTAAAGGACCCATGCGATCGCAAGGACGATGACGCCCATCACCATTGCCATGTTGCCCAAAGAGGTAAGGAAAGGATATGAGGCTTGTATGATGCTTATCACCGTGGCGATAAGCATCGAAACAAGGAAGACGAGCAGGGAAAGAGGCATTTTCTTCCGCCCCGGGTTCTTCGCATTTGTAACCATATAGGCTCCAGAAAGTGAAATTCATCTACTATTATCCAAAATAACGCAAAAATATAGTAGTAAGTAAGGGGAATTTCGTCGTCATTTTCCAGAATTTTGTGTTGACTTGCTCAGGCAAAGGTAATTAAATGAAAAGTAGTACTTTGCCGCATGTTTCAAAATGCGTC
This sequence comes from Spirochaetaceae bacterium, assembly GCA_021372425.1. Classification (GTDB taxonomy): domain Bacteria; phylum Spirochaetota; class Spirochaetia; order Treponematales; family Rectinemataceae; genus JAFIHQ01. Next base: position 12,515 of record JAJFUL010000272.1, on the reverse strand, counting down.
AGAGAATAATAAAAATCCATGAAAATGGATCTCATCATGGGAGGCAAAAATGCTGAAGAAGGTTGCAATAGCGGTTGCTGTCATGGCCACGGTTCTCGCGGGCACGGCAGTTGCAGCTACGCCAAAATCGAAGGACTATGTCTATGTCTTCACGACCGACCCCCGTTCCTTCAATTATCTCAATGATCAGCGCTCCACGAATGTGCAACATACCGCAAACTTCGTCGATGGCTTGATCGAACACGATAAATACGGCATCCTGAGGCCCTGCCTTGCAGAGAGCTGGACGGTGAACAGCGATTACACTGTCTGGACCTTCAATATCCGCAAGGGCGTCAAATGGGTCACCGGCGACCTCGAGACCTATGCCGAAGTAAAGGCACAGGACTGGGTCGATGCAATGAAGTACATGCTCGACAACAAGAGCAACCTGACCTATCTGATCGACGGCTTTGTCAAGAATGCCGGTTTGTATCTCAAGGGCAAGACCACTGATTTTTCCCAGGTCGGCATCAAGGCGAAGGGCGACTATGTCCTCGAGTACACGATGGAAAAGCCAGTGCCCTATTTCGACACGATGCTTACCTATAGCGCTTTTTGGCCAGTCAACGGCGATTTCCTCAAGTCCAAGGGCAAGGATTTTGGCAAGGTTGACAAGAATGCCATCCTTTACAATGGCGCCTACGTGCTCTCCAACTACACATCCAAATCCGTCATCGAATACGAAGCCAATCCGACATACTGGGACAAGGCTAACGTCTATGTCCAGCACGTCAAGTATGTCTATTTCGACGGCAAGGATCCGGATTCCCTCTTCAACAACTTCGATGCGGGCGTTTATGTGAGCGCTCCTGTCTATACCGACAACGAAGCTCTGTTCGCAAGGGCGCAGTCCAAATACAAGGACTACCTCTTCCGCGCACAGCAAGATTCAACTACCTTTATTTATGCCTTCAACTATGACCGCAACGCTTTCGCTTCCTCGGCGGACCCCACCAAGGGCAAGACCCCGAAGAATGATAGCCAGATAGCGGACACCAAGAAAGCAATCATGAACCGTAACTTCCGCAAGGCGGTTTTCTTCGGCATCGACAGGCCGACCATCCTCGCCCAGCGCAACGGTGATGTCAATAAGCTTTCTGCCATCCGCAATACCTATACCTCACCCGAACTTTCGAGCGACAAGGCCGGCAAAGACTACACGAAGTATGTCGAAGCCGCACTCAAGGCCAGGAACCCGGCGGATTTTCCCGCTTCCTTCACTATTGATGATGCCCAGGATCCGTACTACAACCCGACAAAGGCAAAGGCCTACATGGCCAAAGCCAAGGCCGAGCTGACGGCGAAAGGCGTCAAGTTCCCTGTCCAGATCGATATCGCAACCGATGTCACCTACACCAAGGGCATGAAGATGGACCAGTCCCTCAAGGCCGGCCTCGAGGCGCTCTTTGGCTCCGATACAATCAGGGTCAACGTGGTCGAGATGGATGAGGACAACTACTATGCTTCCACCTATTATGCCGAAACTGGTGCACAGTCCAATTATGACATTGGCAACACCACCGGCTGGGGCCCCGATTACGGCGACCCCTACACCTTCCTTCAGACTTTCGAACCGGTCAGCGGCGCACTGCTGACTCCGATCGGGCTCGATCCTGTTGACGAAGGTTCTGACAAAGCATCGGCGACTGCCATTGGCCTGTATGATTATGCCAAAAAAGTAGAAGCGGCCAATGCCGAGTACAAGGATGTGGCAAAGCGGTACAAGCTGTTTGCCGAAGCCGAAGCCCAGATTCTCGATGACGCGATCGTCCTGCCCTACATGTCGTTCGGCGGCGCATTCCAGATCACCCGTGTCGTTCCCTACACTGTAGCTCGTTCCGCGTATGGTTCCGATGAATACAAATTCAAAGGACTCATTATTGGCGACAAGGTCGTAAGCCTCACCGAGCGCGAAAAAGCCCGCAAGGAATGGGAAAAGCAGCGGACTGCCGAATACAAGAAGCTGAACGCAAAGAAGTAAGCTTTGCTTTTAGTTTGAACTGTATCTGAAATGGCGGGCTGCCCACGGGGCAGCCCGTTTGCATAATGTTATCGTTTGTTGCATAATTATGCTTTTAATACAGTTTCTTACGGTTCTTTCGGTTCTTTCTTGCGCCATTGATGAAAAGCCGATATAATGCGAAAGGTAAAACAGCTCCATATGAACCATATGGATAAATTTATTTATTGATCATCATGTGCATGTGCATTGCATTGAATTTTTAGGTATTGTCCGATAGTCCCCAGATGCTATGCGTGGCTTAAGCTCGCCCATGTTGATCGAATGCGGGGTTTCATGACAGGGTATGTATTCAAAAGAATCTTCCAGTCCATACTCTCAATCTTCATTGTTTCTGCGCTGACGATCTTCCTCGTCTATTCATGCATCCCGAGGCAGCTTGTTTTCAAAGGAGATCAGCTGTTGCAGAAGCTGGCGAATCAGCCGGATGAGTATCAGGATTACAAGTATAGGACTTGGGAGAAGCTGGGTTATATCGATTATGTGAGCCAAAAGGAATATGCACAGGCTACATATGGGCAGGATTCGCCCAAGGTAAGCGAGGCGCTTCTTGAGGGATCCGATTTTTACGGTAAATTCCGATCCGATTTTCAGGCAAAAGGCTACAAGGTTGAAATTCAGCCTGTTACTGGCTTTCTCTATGCAAGCAAAGATATCCCGCTTTTTTCGCGCGTCCTGAAATGGTATGCCAACCTTATCCAGGTTGATGGCCCCAACAAGGTTCACGATCCAGACAACCCCAACATGAAGAGGGGTTATTATATTACGCGCGACTGGAGCGGTGTGCCCGCCCTTGCCTGTTCGGGATCGCTGTACAAATACCAGATATGGTTCGACGGCAAATTCCCCTTCATTCATTCGCACATTCTGACATGGAACATGGGCGTGTCGTATCCTTCCTATGATGGCATTCCCGTTCTTGACGTCATCGCCGGCGGCCAGGGAAGAAGTGTACGCCGCGAGATCACAACGAAAGTAGGCGGCGAAGAAACGACCTTCTATACTTCCGTCGACGAGCATTCACTGAAATACAAGCCGGTGCTTGACCGGATGGACACCAACAAATACGACGACCATTATGCCGATGGCAACAATATTTATGAAGATCCCTCGATGCTAGGCATCAGCTTCAGGATAGGGATGATGTCCCTTCTGATTTCCCTTTCCATAGGACTTACCGTTGGAATCGTGGCAGCCATGAAGAAAGACCGAACCTTCGACAAAATCACTATGGGATATACGGTCATCATCAGCTCCCTTCCTTCGCTGCTGTATATCGCGCTTTTTGCCCGGTTCGGCATGAAGGCACTGGGCCTGCCTGACAAGTTCCCCTTCCTCGGATCCGGCAATATGGCTTCTTACGTGCTGCCGACTCTGTCTTTGGCGCTTGGTGGAATTGCCAGTGAAGCCTTGTGGATCAGACGCTACATGGTAGACCAGATGAATGCGGACTATGTCAAGTTCGCGCGGTCAAAAGGGCTCTCGCAAAGCGAAGTCTTCTTCAAGCATATCATGAGGAATGCGCTCATTCCCGTCGTTCATTCCATACCCGAGGCAGTCATCGGTACGCTCTCAGGGGCGCTGATCACTGAAAGCTTCTATGCAGTTCCCGGCATGGGCAAGATGTTCCCAAGCTCAATCTCGGATTACAACAATGCCATGATCATCGCGCTAACCTTTATTTTTACGGCGATTTCGGTATTTGCCGTATTCCTGGGCGATATTCTGGTCACTTTCGTGGATCCGCGCATCAGCCTCCAGGCAAAAAAGGAGGCAAGGTAGACTATGGCAGACAAAACAGCGGAAAGATTTTCTTATGCGACCTTCGACCTCTTACAGTCCGAACGGATTGCGGGTCCCCGTTATTCATACTGGAAAAGCGTCTTCCAGACATTCTTCAAGCGAAAGACAGCGATATTCTGGCTTGCGTTGCTGCTCGCACTGACGCTCATGTCGTTCATACAGCCGCTTGTGTCAGGTTATGATTCGGCCACTGCGCCAAACATCAACAATCCCGAAACCTGGTATCAGAAGCCTTCTGCAGAGCACTGGTTCGGCACGGACGACCGTGGCAACGATATGTGGGATGTTGTTTGGGCAGGGACGAGGATGTCTCTTTCGATCGCTTTCATTGCGAGCGCCATCAACATTACGGTAGGTATCATCGTTGGAGCGATCTGGGGTTATTCCAAGCGACTTGACCCTATACTGCTGGGTGTTTACAACATCCTGTCCAACATCCCATCGATATTGCGTTCGATGATGCTCATGTATATATTCGGCCGGGGATTCTGGCAAATGGTTCTGGCCATGACCATCACGGGCTGGCTGGGTATCGCCTACTTCATCAGGAATCAGGTGATGATAATCCGGGACAGGGAATACAATCTGGCCTCGAGATGCCTGGGCACGCCGATGAAACGCATGGTTACGCGCAATTTGCTCCCCTACATGGTCTCCGTCATTGCGACCCTGGTCTATCAGGAAATTCCCGGCCTTATCAACACAGAGACGATCTTGTCCTATCTGGGCATCGGGCTCCCTTCCACATTCCCGTCGCTGGGCAGGATGATCGATGTGTACTGGTCTTTTGTAGATACCTATCCGCATATGATATTGTTTCCAGGCCTCGTGATGGGACTTATCACGATATCATTCTATATTGTCGGCCAGTTGTTCGCCGACGCGTCCGATCCACGGACTCACCGATAGGAGCAAAGAGCCATGACAGAAGAAAAGAAACCTATCCTGACGGTGAGAGACCTCGTGGTCAAGTTCAGGGTCAGGAACAAGGAGCTGACGGCAATCCGTTCAGTTTCACTCAACCTTTATGAAGGCGAGACGCTTGCCATAGTCGGCGAGTCTGGTTCCGGCAAGAGCGTACTCACCAAAACATTCACCGGCATGCTCGAGAACAATGGCCGAATCGCTGCGGGTTCCATCGAGTTCGAAGGCAGGGAGCTCACTGGCATCAAGACCGACAAGGAATGGGAAGGCATCCGCGGTTCCCAGATAGCCACAGTATTCCAGGACCCCATGACCAGCCTGAATCCGCTCAAGAAGATCGGGTTCCAGATCACTGAAATCCTCGAAAAGCACCAGAAGATGGCCTTTGCCCAAGCCAAGCCTGTCGCCATCGAACTGATGACGCGCGTTGGCATCAAAGATGCGGAAAGGCGCTTCAACGATTATCCATTCCAGTACTCGGGCGGTATGCGCCAGAGAATCGTCATAGCCATCGCGCTGGCCTGCAAGCCTAAAATCCTCATCTGTGACGAGCCTACAACAGCGCTCGATGTCACAATCCAGGCCCAGATACTGGACTTGATCCGTGCCCTGCAGAAAGACTATGGCTTCACGACTATCTACATCACCCACGACCTGGGCGTCGTCGCCAATGTTGCGGATCGCGTTGCGGTGATGTATGCCGGCCAAATTCTCGAGTATGGCACGGTACGCGAGATTTTTTATGATCCGCGGCACCCCTATACCTGGGCTCTGATTTCCAGCCTCCCCACCCTCGCGAAAAAAGGCGAGCCACTCTACGCCATTCCAGGGACGCCGCCGACTCTCTTCAACGAGATAAAAGGCGACGCATTTGCGCCTCGCAATCGCTATGCGCTCAATATCGATTTTGAAGAAGAGCCTCCATTCTTCCAGATTAGCCCGACGCACTTTGCCAAGACATGGCTGCTCGATGAAAAGGCCCCGAAAGCCGACCCCCCGGTTGCCGTCAAGATTATGCTGGAGAAGGGTAAGATACACCAGGGCGCGACGGAGGTGGCCAAGTGAGCAAGACCATACTTTCAGTGAAGAACCTCGATGTCACCTTTAAGAACGGCCGGGATTCGGTCAATGCCGTGAGGGATGTCAGCTTCGATATCCATGAAGGCGAATCCTTCGCCCTCGTCGGAGAATCAGGTTCCGGAAAAACGACCATCGGCAGGACGATAATCCGCATCAACCCGGCTACTGCCGGCACGGTGACTTTTGAGGACAAAAAGATTTCGGGAGTCATCAGCAAGGAACTGGATAATTATGTCATCAGAAACATCCAGATGATCTTCCAGGACCCGATGGCTTCCCTCAATGAACGTGCGACGATCGACTATATCGTTTCGGAGGGACTCTACAATTTCAATCTCTTCAAGGATGAGCAGGAACGCCGGGACAAGGTGTACAAAGCCTTGACCGATGTCGGTCTCCTCGAGGAGCATGCCGAGCGCTATCCGCACGAATTTTCCGGTGGCCAGCGTCAGCGCATCTGTATAGCCAGGGTGCTCGCCATGCAGCCCAAGTTCATCATAGCCGATGAGCCTATTTCCGCCCTCGATGTATCCATCCGGGCACAGGTGCTGAACCTGCTCCGAGACCTCAAGAACGAGCGCGGCCTTTCTTACCTGTTCATAGCCCATGACCTGACCGTTGTGCGCTATTTTGCGGACAGGGTCGCCGTCATCCATCAGGGAGAGCTGAAGGAGCTTGCCGAAACCGAAGAGCTCTTTGCGAGGCCTCTGCACCCCTATACAAGGTCGCTGCTTTCCGCCGTCCCGATTCCTGATCCCGATGTCGAGAAGGTGAAGAAGCTCCTTGTCTACGATCCTGCCATGCACGACTACAGCGTTGACAAGCCGTCCTGGCGCGAGCTGTATCCCGGGCACTTCGTCAGGGCGAACGAAAGGGAAGCTGCGGAGTATGCAAAAATGTACGCATGAGGATGCATGCCCTTGGCTGTAAAAGCCATGTGCACGCACAAAACGAAGGCGCCCCCGCAGCGTAAAGCTGCGGGGGCGCCTTCGTGTCCGGCCCAGGACGAAAGCAATCAGTAGTGGAAGTCCGATTCGCCTATGAACTCGCGCAATATTGAATCCTTCGGCACGTATTGGGCGGGGATCGGGGTGAAGTTGTCCAGGAATGCCTGGATCCGCCTCGCTTCCGCATACTCCGGAACACTGGGCTTGATGGTCCGCAGCAGCGGATCCGCGAATACTTTCAGAACGCCCAGTTCATAATCCAGTGCTGAATTGAAAGCCACATCGGCCGAATTCTGGAAGGGGAATATATAGGTGCGCTCGCCGCGCTGAACCGAGGGCCACATGCATAAGGTCATCTGCGCGCTGTGGCCTCGGAAATTGTAGTCGCGGACCATACGGCGAAGCAGACGATAATCCGTAGTGCTGATCCGGTTGTGGTCGTCCAGGTTTAGCTGTGTCAGCGCAGAGACATAGATCTTGAACTTGCTATCTTTGGGAATCCGTGGGGTCAGCCCATCATTCAGGCCATGGATCCCTTCCAGGATCAATATTTCCCGCCCGGATAGCTGGATCGTTTTGCCCGAGCTTTTTCTCTTTCCTGCCTTGAAATCATAAATCGGCAAATCCACTTCCTGGCCATCGAAAAGGTCGAGCAGCTGCTGGTTCAGGAAATTCACGTCGAGTGCTTCCAGGCATTCGAAATCCGGTTTGCCATCCTGATCGAGCGGAGTATTTTCCCTATCGATGAAGTAGTTGTCGAGCTCGATCGGAATAGGCTCAAAGCCCAAGACCTTCAGTTGTATGGCCAACTTCTTGGCAGTCGTGGTCTTTCCCGAGCTGGAAGGCCCGGCGATGAGAACGACTTTGGCGGAGTCCGAGTGGCTGGCAATTTGCTCCGCCATGGAGGCAATCTTCTTGTTCTGCAGGGCCTCTGCCACCCTTATGTACTCGGCAATATCCTGGTTGGTGGTAAGGCGGTTCAGTGCACCTACCGAGCCAACGCCCAGAACCCTTCCGCGTTCCTTGTACTCTTCGGAAATTTTGTAGAGAATGGGCACATCCTCGAAAGGATCGAGCCGGGTAGGCGTGTCCTTGTGTGGATAGCGCAAGAGTAGGCCGCCATGATAGGTCAGGAGCTCCCAGGTAGTGAGCGTACCTGTGGTCCCGACGAGCGGTGCAACATGAAGATCTCTGAAACCCGCACATTCATTGAGCGGGATATAGGGATCATTCAGGTTTTCTATGAGGGCGAGCGTATCCTTCTGGCCGCTCTGGTTGAAGTAGTCGCGTGCCTTCTCCCATGGCCATTTTTCGAGGCTTATGGGAATGTCGCCAGCTATGAGTTGCCGGATCCTGTCCGAAAGAGCGGCCGCTTCTTTGGATGTCACAGGCTTTTCATCGTAGTAATAATGATAAAAGCCGGTCCCGATCGCCATGCCGGCAATGAGCCTGCGCCCCGGAAAAAGCGTCCTGGAAGCGATGGCGAGCAGGAAGCAGAGAGAGCGACGGTATACATTGGCGCCAAGCGTAGAGTTCGTCATCACAGGCTGGAGTCTGCAGTCACTTTCAAGCTCGATATCCAGGGACTTGATCTCGTTATTGACAAGGACCGCCACGAGCGGCCACTGAAGATTGCCCGCATGCGAGATGGCTTCCTTGGCCTTCACGCCGACAGGGTAGAGCTGTGTCTCGCCCGAATCGTAGGTAATGGATATCTGCATCATGTCTGGCTCCTGAATTGGATTCTGCCGGAAAGTTCATCGTATACCAGTACATGGATCATTTCCAGCAGGTCATCCATGATTTATAAAACGGTTTACAAGTCACTGGCCACAGGTTTACGATAGACTCGATTTGTAGTACAATTTTTCAACACCGAAAGGGGCATGATGAAACCAACTATCAAGGATATTGCTGCAAGGGCTGGGGTTTCCAAGACAACGGTATCTTTTGCGATCAATAATCCAACACGCATCTCCAAAGAGACCTGCGACAGGATCCTTGCCATCGTGGATGAAATGGGCTATTTCCCGAATCCGGTTGCCCGGACTTTGACCACGAAACGCCTTGGCTCGCTCGGTCTTCTTCTGCCCCAGCCCTTGCCGGAAGTTCTGAACAATCCCCATCTCTGCGATATCATCAGCGGCATAGGCGAGGAATGCGAGAAACGCGGGCTTTCGCTTACGATGCTGCCGCCTGTCCAGGGCAGGATCATTGAAGCAGCACGTCGCGCCTTCGTCGATGCCATTGTGACTATCGGCGTTGGGCCGGATCATGAAGTTGTCGATTTCCTGAACAGCCACGGCATACCTTTTGTTACTATCGACGGCGAGGAAACTTCTTCCACGGTCAATGTCGGAATACCGGACGAAAAGGCCGCTTATGACCTCATGAAGCACATGCTATCGCTTGGGCACAGAAAGATGGCCATCCTCTGCGTCAAGCCGGATACGAAATCCATCGCGGAGAACGATCATCGCTCCATCGTGCTTGAGAAGCGGCTTTCGGGATTTTCCCGGGCACTGAACGAGGTTGGGCTTAATCTTGTCGCTCCCGATATCTCACTCCTTGAAACCGAGGGATCACTTGTTGGGGGCAAAAATGCGGGTGAAAAGCTTTTTGTCCTTGAGCCGGGAACAAGGCCGACGGCGATCGTTGCAATGGCAGATATAATTGCACTTGGTACTTATGCTGCCGCACGGGAAGCATCGCTCTCAATTCCCGTCGATATAAGCATTGCGGGGTTTGATGACATAGAACAAAGCCGGTATTATGAGCCGGCTCTGACCACCATGCATCAGTCTGGCCGCCAGAAGGGACAGAAAGCAGCCGGCATGGCCATCGAGCTGCTCAACGGAGGCCATCCCGCGCATTGCAGCTTTCCTTGTAACCTGATTGTCAGGGCATCAACCGGTCCTGTCCCATCACGTTCTGCATCATACAAGTCAAGCTGATTACCCTTCCTGGCAGGACCGTCAGGAAGGCCAACAGCAGAGGGAATAATAGTGCAAAGGGGGGCTTCGATCATGAAGAACGCCATCGCCAAGCGAAGCGAGGTGCCGAGTGGAGACAAATGGAACCTGTCCAGCCTCTTCCCTTCCGAAGAGGCATGGGAAAAGGATTTTTCAAAACAGGAAGCCGGAATATCCCATGCGGGAGACATGAAGGACATCTTGGGCAAGTCACCAGAGGGCTTTCTCAAGGTTCTGGCCGCCTACGCTGAATACCTTTCCCTTGACGAGCGGCTCGGCAACTACGCCAACCTGAGGGTTACGGAAGATGAGGGCGACAGCAGCTCGAGGGGACGTTTTTCGCGGTACATCGGTCTGGCAACGCAGTCCCAGGCAGCCTGGTCATGGCTTATCCCGGCGCTCCAGGCCTTGCCTGACACTTTTGTCGATTCCTGCCTCAAGCTGCCATCATTTGCCGACTATCGCATCTTCCTGCAGAAAATATTGCGGTTCAAGCCACATATCCTTTCCGAGAAAGAAGAAAAAATCCTGGCTTTGCAGCTGGAAACGAGCCAGGTTTCGCAGGAGACCTTCAGCATCCTGACCAATGTCGACCTCGATTTTGGCTCTGTAAAGACCGCCGAGGGGCTCAAACCATTGAGCCAGTCCAGTTTTATTTCCTTCATGCGCAACAAGGACAGGGGCGTGCGCAAGCGGGCATATTTTAAGATTTACCGGACCTATGAGAAGCATCAGAACAGCATCGCGAGCCTCTATGCAGGTTCGGTGAAGCAGGACAAGTTCGTGGCCCAGGTACGCGGCTATCCCAATGCGCGCGAAATGGCCCTCTTCCCCGACAAGGTCCCCGAAGCCGTGTATGACAATCTTATACATACGATCCACGCCAATTTCCAGACCCTGCATTCCTATTACGGCCTCAGGAAGAAAGCCCTCCACCTGGATGAGCTGCACCACTACGATGTCTATGTACCCCTTGCACCCGAGCAGAATTCGCATCACAGCTATGATGATGCAGTGAAGATCGTCACCTCCGCACTTGCCCCCCTCGGCGAGGAATACGTCTCGACCTTCAAAAAAGGCGTTCTCGGCGGCTGGGTCGATCGCTACGAAAACAAAGGGAAGCGCTCGGGGGCATTCTCGTCGGGCTGCTATTCCAGCGATCCTTTCATCCTTCTGAATTACAAGGAGGATGTGATCAACGACGTGTTCACGCTGGCCCACGAAGGCGGGCATTCCATGCATTCCTGGTATTCGGCGCGGAACAATCCCTTCATGTGCTATTCATACACGATTTTCGAGGCGGAGGTGGCAAGTACCTTCAATGAGCAGCTGGTCTTCAACTATCTCTACCAGAATGCAAGCTCTGAAGCCGAGAAGGCATCGCTCCTGGCGCACCACATAGATGAGACTCTTGCCACGCTTTTCAGGCAGACGATGTTCGCCGAGTACGAGAAGATCACGCATGCGATGGCGGAAAGCGGCCAGCCCCTGACGGTCGATTCGCTCAGGGCTGAATACAGGAAGTTGCTGGAGCAATATTTCGGCCCGGAAATGAAGTTCGAAACGCTTTCCGATCTGGAAGGCCTGAGAATTCCGCATTTCTACAATGCTTTTTATGTCTACAAGTATGCCACGGGGGTATCTGCCAGCATCGCGCTGTCGCAAAGGGTGCTGAACGGCGGGGAGAAGGAACGCAACGACTATTTTGCCTTCCTGAAGTCGGGCGGATCGAGGTTCCCGATAGAAGCGCTCAAGGTGGCTGGTGTCGATATGTCATCGCCAGAGCCTGTGCAGTTAGCCTGCGACAGCTTTGCGAGGGAAATAGAACAGCTTGGGAGAAGCCTGAAGCTCTAGGTCTGGCAGAGGCTGGCGCAAAAACTTACATGCAGCCGAGCCTGGCCAGCACAATCGAGGCCGCGGCTATGGCTGCGGTCTCGGTTTTCAATATCCTGTCCCCCAGAGAACAGAGCAGGAACCCTTGCTCCCGAAGCACTGCAAGCTCTCGCTCGCTCCAGCCCCTTTCGGAGCCGATGGCGATGGTGACAGGGGAAGAAAGTGGTACGTGCATGAGTTGTGTGGCCTGCTTGTCAAGGTGAAGCGCGAGCCTTCGCTCTCCGGCGTAAGGTTCTGGCATGGCCTTGGGTGTTCCTGTCTGGCTGCCGCAATAGTTTGCAAGGTTGCTCTCTTCTTGATTCAGCTCCACACAGGCCTTGTCGAGGGACCAAAATGTCCTGACAAGCGGAAAACGAGGGTTGCCTGCCTGTTCTGCGCCTTCAATCAGGTGGAACTCGAAGTCCTTCTTCTGGAAGAAATCAGACTCTGCGTATGATTTTTCGCTCGTATCGGTAAGCACGAACCAGATTGATCCAACACCGAGCGTCGTCAAATCCTTGAGGATCCTTCCTGCCTGGATGGGACGGGGAAAGCCGAGGATGAGGCGCAAAGGCCTGAGCTCGGATGCCGGACCGGCCGGCTCATAGGCCAGGACAATGCCGCTCTTGTCGAGCGATGCTATGAGGGCTCTTCCTTGAGTGCCGTCTGAGCAACAGGCGTTTACATATTCGCCCTGCTTTTTCTTCAAGATTTTTGTTAGGTGCTGGAACCTGCGGTCATCACTCGGAATGAAATGGCCCAATTCGCCAGCTTTCAGATAGATGCTGTTCATGCGTTCGTGCGAGCTCCTTTGTGCTAAATTTCGGCCTCATAATCCACGCCGGGTACCTCAAA
>JAJFUL010000269.1 GCA_021372425.1 Spirochaetaceae bacterium | reverse complement strand
TCCCATTGCAGGCGGCGTCATCGCAGCGCTCATCATGAGCAATGGAGCGAATGCCCTCAATCTCCCGATGGTTTCGCTGCTGGCTCTTCTGCTCCTTGTTCTGCAGGGTTTCGTTGGTTATCCGGTCGCATCCTTCTGCCTCAAGAAGGAGGCCAAGCTCCTTGCAAAACAGTACAAGGAAAGCAATGGCGCCGCCGGGACCGGCGCCGACGCGGGATTTGGCGAAGAAGTAGAGATCAGGCCCAAGTATCGTTTCATCCCCGAACTTCCCAAAAGCGCCCAGACGCCTTATATGCTTTTGGCCAAAGTATCGCTCACCGCACTGTTCAGCTATTGGTTTGCCGGGGCCTTGGGCGGCGTCATCGACAAGAACATCATGTGTCTGCTGATCGGTATCATATTTACGGAGATCGGTTTCCTCGAGAAGGACATACTGACCAAGGCCAATTCCTTCGGCCTTGCAATGGCGGGGCTCATCACGGTCGTCTTCGCGAACCTTGCAAAGGCAACGCCCGACATGGTTGTGCAGATAATTGAACCGATCCTCATCACCCTGGTGCTCGGTGTCATAGGCATCGGCGTGTTCAGCATCCTCGCAGGCAAGCTGCTTGGCGAGAGCTGGCCCATGTCGTTCGCGATCGGTACAACGGCGCTTTTCGGCTTCCCCGGCACCTATGTGCTCAGCACGGAAGTATCGAAGAGCATCGGTGGCAGCGAGCAGGAAAAGAAATACATAATGAACAACATCTTCCCCAAGATGATGATCGCGGGCTTCGTGACGGTCACGGTTGGCTCGGTCATCCTGGCTGGCATCATGGTTAAAATGCTATAAAAAAGGCAAGGAAGGACAGATATGAGCAATTCAACAATGGAGAAGGCCCAGGCCGTGAACGACTACGTTCTCGGCCTGAGGCATGATTTTCACGCAAATCCCGAGGTCTCGATGGAAGAAGTGCGGACCTCCGGGATTGTGGTCAAGGAACTTGAAAAGATGGGCATCGAAGTCAAGCGAATCGGCAAGACAGGCGTGCTTGGAACGCTGCGTGGCGCGGCGCCCGGCAAGGTGGTCGCACTGCGCGCCGACATGGATGCGCTTTCGGTGACCGAACAGACGGGGCTTCCATACAGCTCGACAAAACCAGGCGTCATGCACGCCTGCGGACACGATGTGCATACCTCGATGTTGCTGGGCGCCGCGAAAATCCTGTCCGGCATGAAGGATCAGCTGAAGGGCACGGTCAAGTTCGTGTTCCAGCCGGCTGAGGAAATCGCCGCAGGGGCCAAGTCGATGGTCTCGGGCGGCGTGCTCGAGAATCCCAAGGTCGATCTGATCTTCGGTGAGCACGTGATATCCGATGTCGAGGTCGGCAAGGTCGTCGTCCAGGGCGGCTTCTTCATGGCTTCGGGTGATACCTGGAAGCTTACGATAAAGGGCGTTACGAGCCACGGCTCTACTCCATGGCAGGGTGTCGACGCCATAACCTGCGCTGCGGCTGTGATCCAGGGTCTGCAGACGATCGTCAGCAGGGTGAATGATGCGCGCGAGGCCATTGTCATCAATGTCGGCACCATCCACGGCGGCGATCGCTTCAATATTACGCCGGGCAAGGTCGAGATGATGGGTATGAACAGGGCTTTTAGCGCGAAATCCAGGACCAGCATGCCTGTCTGGATGGAAGACATGATCAAGAACATCTGCGCGGCTTATCGCTGCGAGTATGAATTCAAGTACGATTTCATCTGCGCGCCGCTGACTAACGACCCCTGGGCAGCAGAGACCGTCCACAAGTCTATCGCCAAGATCGTGCCCGAAGCCGACATTATAAAGGTGCCGCAGGCCATGGGTTCCGAGGATTTCTCGGAATATACCGCTGTGGTTCCCGGCATGATGATGTTCGTGGGCGATCGAAATGAGGCCAAGGACTGCAAGTATTCGCAGCATTCCGAGCACTACCAGGTCGATGAGGATTGCATCCCGATCGGCGTGGCCTCCTACGTGCAGGTTGCCGCGGATTTCCTGAGCTAAAGTTGGGCAGCCGCTGCAAGGGTGCGAACTTTTGCAGCAGGCGCTTTGACCAATCGTAAACGAAAGCCATTCTTCAGGCTTTGGCCTGGGGAATGGCTTTTTTGCCAAAATGAAGCGGATGATGTGATAAAATGACGCAATGAGTTTTGACTCATGATGCCATTGGAGGACGACATGCAGCCAGATGCGGTGCAGATGGAGCGGTTCAAGACGCTTACCCAGCTCCCGGGTATTTCGGCGCACGAGATGCATGTACGCGAGTACATGAAGCAGGAATTGTCGCGGTTTTCAATGGAGCTGATTTTCGATGGGCTTGGCTCGGTCTTTGCCGTGAAAAAATCGAAGAAGCCGAATGCGCCCAGGCTGATGATGAGCGGCCACATGGACGAGGTGGGCTTCGTGGTCAAGGAGATCACCTCCAACGGGCTCATCAAGTTTTTCCCCATTGGGCGGACCTGGGAACATGTCATCCTGTCCCAGCGCGTCACCGTGTATTCGAGCCTGAACGGCCTGGGATTCCCGGGAGCCGTGGCCTCGATCCCTCCGCATCTTCTCTCCGCTGATATGGCGAACAAGCTGATGACCGTGGACCAGATGCTGATCGATATCGGCGCGGAATCGAGAGAGGAAGTGCTGGAGGCGGGAATCCGGCCGGGCGACATGATCGTCATCGACGGGCCCTTCGTCCCCCTCATGGGAGGCAAGAAGCTTCTGGCCAAGGCATGGGACAACCGCTTCGGCTGCGCGCTGGCGCTCGATGTGCTCCAGACAGTCGCGAACGAGGAACTCGGCGTGGACCTGTACATCGGCGCGACGGTGCAGGAGGAATCCGGCCTGCGGGGCGCACGGACCGCCGCGAATTTGATCAGGCCCGATCTGGCCATCGTGTTTGAATCTTCGGCGGCGAATGACGCGATGGGTGATCCCGATGAGCTTGGCCAGCAGGGCAAGGGCGTGTTGCTGCGCTACCTTGACCGAACCTCAATCACGCATCGTGGGCTTTTCATGTACGCCACAGGTCTTGCGGAGAAAAAGAGTATCCCCTTCCAGTATTTCATGGCGTTGGGCGGCACTGACTCCGGCGAAATCCACATGGCGGGCACTGGCTGTCCCTCGATGACCGTCGGCGTGGCCTCGCGCTACATCCACACGAATTCCTGCATCATGGATTATCGCGATTATGTCGCCGCCAAGGATTTCGCATTGGCTTTCGTGCGGTCGCTGGACCGCGAGACTTTCGAGCGCGAGATCATGAGCTACAGCAGGTAAATTGAGGAGAGTTTATAACTGCTGCCACGAACCGGAAGCAGCAGAGGCCAGCACTGCATCGCACACGAGCTGGGTTTTGTAGCCATCCTCGAGATCCGGGCAAAGCTTGGTATTCTGTTCCAGGCCATAAAGGAAATCGGATATGGCATGGATGAAGGTATGCTCGTACCCAATGCCGCAGCCAGGCACCCACCAATTGCCCATATAGGGATGCTTGTCCCCGTCCCAAACCTGTATTTTCGAGAAGCCGCGATATGCTGAATCGGCGCGGTGGTCGTAATATTCGAGGACGTTCATGTTTTCGAAGTCGAAAGCGATGGTGCCCAATTCGCCATTAATCTCGAAGGTGTTCTGGTTTTTGCGTCCGCGAGCATAACGCGTTGATTCAAACGTGCCCAGTGCGCCATTTTTGAAACGGGCAAGAAATGCGCAGGCATCGTCAATCTCGACTTTGGCTGATTTTGAAGGGTCAGCCTGGAGAGGCCGATTTGTGATGAAAGTCTTGCTCATGGCCGTCAATTCCTGGATAGGCCCGGCCAACCAGAGCGCAAGGTCAATGGAATGGGCAAGCAGGTCGCCCGTCACTCCGGAACCGGCAGCCTTCGCATCAAGCCGCCACAAGGTGGGGCCACCTATCGGCAAGTTGGAACTCATTGTCCAGTCTTGAAGATATTTTGCGCGATAATGAAATATGCGGCCTAACCTGCCTTCATCGATCATGCGCTTCGCGAGAGTGACGGCAGGAACCCTCCTGTAATTGAAGCACACCATATTGGGCACACCTGCCTTTTTGACTGCGTCGACCATCAGCCTTGCTTCTGAGGCGTTCTTTGCAAGCGGCTTTTCGCAGATGATCATCTTGCCGGCCTTCGCCGCGGCCAGGACAATATCCATATGCGTATCGTTGGGACTGCAGATGTCGATCAGTTCGATATCGGAACGTTCGATGAGCTTACGCCAATCGGTTTCCGTGCTTTCCCATCCCCAATTGTCCGCAAAGGTCTGCAACTTGACTGGATCGCGTCCGCAGACTGCCTTGAGCACTGGATGAATTGTATGGGGGAAAAATTTGCATGCCTGGGCGTAAGCATTTGAATGAGTACGACCCATAAAGCCATAACCGACGAGACCGACATTGATGGAGTTCTTCATGATCGTTCCTCCGCGGGTCCGATTCTGCAACCGGACCCGCCTTCTATAAATCAGAACTTGTCTGGTGTCTGCAGAAGCTTCTGCACGGCGGAAGTCTTGTAATTTTCCGGTGTGATAAGGACAGGCGGTAGTTCGATTTTTTTCTTGTCCACTTTCTGTCCCTTGAGGATCTTGTCGATTACTCCAACACCTTCATAACCCATCTGGTAGGGGTCCTGTGCGATGATGGCGCTGATAGTTCCATCCTCGAACATGGGCAGGATTTCAGGGCTTGGATCGAAAGTGATGATCTTTACCTTTTTGTCCGCACCGCGAGCCTTCACGGCCTGGGCAATACCAACCGCCGTCGGAGCGCAAGCAGAGAAAAATCCTGCAAGGTTGGGGTTGCCGGTAAGCAGGTCCGTGGCAATATTCATGGAATTGGCCGCATCAGCATTCGTCCACTGGACCGGCAGAACCTTCATTCCTGGATACTTGGCGATGGCATCGTTGAATCCCACCGAGCGTTGTGCGCTGACCGAGCCTGCCTGGATGCCGAGATTCGCGACGATACCTTTGCCGCCCAGGATTTTTGCCATCTGGATGCCGGCATCATAGCCTCCCTTGTAGTTGTCGCAGGTGATTGAGCCGTAGGGGGCATCGGAATCAATGCCGGAATCGACCATGACGACGGGGACACCCGCCTTTATTGCGGCTTCTACCGATGGAATGAGCGCTTTGGAATCAAGCGCCGCAAGCAGGATGCCAGCCGGTTTTTTTGCGGTGATATTTCGGACCAGGTCGACTTGCTGGTTGATATCGGCTTCATTGGCCGGGCCTTGATAGTCGATCGTGTATCCCAGTTCCTTTGCCCGATCCTGCGCGCCTTTTACAAGGAATAAGTAGAAAGTAGCCGAAGTCGATTTTGGTATGAAGACAATCGTCTTCGACTGAGCAAAGGCTGTGCCTCCGAGTACCAATAACACCACCAGAGAAAGCAGAGCGCAACTCTTCTTCATAATGCCCTCCGGGAACTAGAAATACCGATTCAATGAATCGGACGGAACCCTATTTGTGGCGGCGCATCTGATCGGTGGCAACAGCGCCGATGATTATCATCCCATTGACTACTTGCTGCCAGAACGCATTGACTCCAATGATGTTGAGTCCGTTTCGGATTGTGGTAACGATGATGGCTCCGATGAGCGTAGCAATGATGCTGCCTTCGCCTCCAAATGTGCTTGTGCCGCCAATGACCACAGCGCCGATGGCGAGGAGTTCATAGCCATTTCCTCCCGCTGGCTGGATGGTTCCAAGCCGGCCGGCCTCGATAGTCGATGCAATACCGCAGAGGAGGCCGCAGATGGCATAGATCCCGATAGTCACTTTGGCTACGGGAATGCCGGACAGTCGGGCGGCTTCAGTATTGCTGCCTATTGCAAAGATGAACCGGCCAAAACGCGTATAGTTCAGGAGCAGGTATGCCACAATGAACACGAGCACCATTATCACCGTGGGAATGGGAATCAAATTGAAAAGTTTGCCCTGGCCGATCCACATGTAGGTCGGCGGAAGCCCGAAAATCGGGATACCGCGCGAAAAAATAAGCGCGAAGCCCCGGGCGATTCCCATCATGCCAAGCGTGGCGATGAACGGCGGTACCTTCAGGCCAGTAATGAGAAGGCCATTGATCAGCCCGAAAACAAGGCCGGAAAGCAATGTTGTCGCCAGCGAAAGGAAAAGATTCTGCGTTGCCTGGAAAACCAGACCGCCAAGCACTGCCGAGCAAGCGAACGTCGAGCCTACCGAAAGATCCAGGCCGCCTGTGAGCGTGATGAATGTTTCGCCGGCCGCGATGATCGCGACAACTGCCGTCTGGAGAGTAATTTCAAAAATGTTGCTTACGGTGAAGAAATACGGCGACATGAATGCCAGCACAATCCACATGGCAATCAAGATAATGAACATCGAGAATGCCTGATTTTTCATTGCTCTGCCGAAAAAGCGCATGATGCCGGTTTTCCCTGCGCTGGAAGACTGATTGTTTTTAGTCATGGGATATCCTTGTTCTTGTACCGAGACTATATTGCATGATTTCATTCTTGGAGCTTTTGTCGGGATCGAGTTCCGCAACGATTTGCCACTGGGACATCACAAGAAGGCGGTTTGAAATTTCAAGAATTTCATCTATGTCGCTTGAAATGAAAAGCACAGAATGTCCGGGATCACCGGCAAAATTCCTGATGAGCTCATAAATCTCGCTTCGCGCGCCAACATCGATACCAATAGTGGGCTCATCGAGGATGAGCAATCGACAATTGGCCAAAAGCCACTTACCGAGAATCACCTTCTGCTTGTTGCCGCCGCTCAGATACTTTACCTGTTGGGAAAGTTCCGGCGTTTTTACCGCTATGTCGTCGACCATGGACTGCACTGACTGGGTTTCGTGAACATGGCTGTAGGTGAGAGAATGGAGTTGCGCAAGATTGGCGAGCGACATGTTTTCCTTGACGCCCATGTTGAGGCAGAGGCCGCAGGCATCCCGGTCTTCCGGCAGATATCCAATGCCACGCATGACTGCGCTGCGCGGCGAAGTGATGACGATTTTATTGCCTTCCAGCGATATTTTGCCTGAGTCCAGACGATCGATGCCGAATATTGCCTGGGCAAGTTCCGTTTTCCCAGAACCGACAAGCCCTGCAATACCGAGGATTTCATGTTCATATATTTCGAAATTGATAGGCTTGGAAAAGTTCTGGTTCTGAAGGCCTTTGACTTCAAACAGGGTTTTCCCAGCGCTGGTGACAACGCGCCGGTTGTGGGACGATATGGTTTTGCCTATCATGATCGAAATAAGCTCTTCGGCTGAAGTGGTTTTGGGATTCACTGTCGCGATGGCCGACCCATCACGGAGCACGGTAACGCGATCCCCGATGCGCTTAATTTCCTCAATTTTATGCGAAATATAGATAATACCGATTCCGCGCTCCTTGATGCGGGCAATGGTCGAGAAAAGTATCTCTATTTCCTTTTGGCTCAGGGCAGCGGTCGGCTCGTCCATGATCAGGATCTTGGCGTTTTTCGAGAGAGCAATAGCTATTTCCAGCATCTGCTTCTTTGAAACGCTCAGATCCTTTACTTTTGCGTGAGGGTCGATATCAAAATCCAGCGCATCCAGAGCATTTTTTGCATCCTGGAATACAGCTTTCCAGTGGATGAACATCCCGCCATCCCTGACAAACCTTGGGAGCATAAGGTTTTCGGCGACTGTCAAATGGGGAATCAAATGGAAACTCTGGTAGATAGTGGCTATGCCTATCTCTTCAGCCATTCGAGGGCCAAGACGGGATATATCGATGTGTTTGCCTTCGAGTTCAATGTTTCCTGAATCAGCGCGATATGCCCCCGAAAGGATCTTGATGAGTGTGGATTTGCCGGCGCCATTCTCTCCGAGCAAGATATGCACTTCGCCGCTCTCGAGATCGAAATTGACATTCTTGAGCGCCTTGACACCATAGAAGCTTTTTGAGATATCTTTCATGACTAGCAATTTGGCCATATCCCTCTACCTTGGGAGTTTCCCCTGAAGAAGAAAAGATGAATAAAGATCCCGCTGAGCTAATCACTGTGTAGGAAAACGTTATCATGGTAAATTCAGGCTGTCAAGTTTTTTCTCGTATTCTATTGGTTATCGCTATGTGTATATATTTTAATAAAATAGAGAACGTGATTTTTGCTTTATCGTTATTTTTTGACAATTATCGACAAGTTGTGGTATCATGTTTGGTAACGATACCACTGAGTCTTGATCGTCGAAATGCCTACGGGGGGTGCAATGTCATCCATTAGAGATGTAGCCAAGTTGGCTGGAGTATCGGTTTCGACAGTGTCACGAGTGCTGGGCGGATCGCAAAAAGTCGGCAAAGAGACAAGGCGACGAGTCGAGCAGGCCATTGAAACGATTGGCTATCAGCCCAATCTTCTTGCGCAAGGCTTGCGTTCCAAGCGGGGCAGCCTCATCGGCCTTGTAGTTCCCGAAATCCGCCAGGAGATTTTTTCCAGTTTCGTCGAATATATCGGGGATGAAGTTCGGGCCCGCGGCTACAGCCTCATAACTGGCAATACGCATGGCCAGCCGGAAATTGAGGATGAATTCATAGAGAGCCTTGTTCGCCGACACGTGGATGGCATTATCTTCTCAAGGGTCTCGGACAGAAGCCGGGCGCTTGGTATCCTGGAAAAGGATGGGATACCGACGGTGATCATTGACAGGTATCTGGACAATGAAGATATCCCGACAATTGTCATGGATAATTATGGTGCGGGCGCTCTCGCCGCAGAGCATCTGGTCGGCCTGGGGCATCGCCGATTCGCGGTTATTACCGGGCTGCAGAATATTGCGCTTTGCCGCGAAAGGCAAAGAGGCTTTGCCGAGTATATCGAACGCTGCGGCCTTGCTTTGCCGCATCATAATGTCTACGAAGGGAATTTCAAACTGGAATCGGGAATCGAGGCCGCGGAAAGCTTTCTGGAGCACGGGATTGATTTTACAGCCATCTGGGCGGAAAACGACCTTATGGCTTTGGGCGCAATGAACACACTCATAAGAGCCGGCAGGAAGGTGCCGCAGGACATTTCGATAATGGGCATGGATGATATCATAAGCGCCAAAATCATGATCCCGTCCCTTACCACAATACGCCAGCCGTTTGCGGCCATGTGCAGCAAGGCCGTCGAGCTCCTGTTTGGCATGATAAATGGCGAGGAATGCGGCGAACGGCGAGTATCATTGCCGGCAAGCCTTATCGTGAGGGAATCAACCGCGCGTTGTGCGACATAGGGCTGGTTGCTGGCGCACCGGCCATCTTGAATGATGAAGATGTGCAGGACTGCGCGTAAAGCTGGCATCCAGGCGCCGCTTCGTCCTCGGCAAGCAATTTCCAGGCCAGGTCGGGATATCCTGCATACCATTACTAGGGGTGTATACGCTTTGCAATGCCCGATCTTGTTTCCTCCCTTGGGGCCGCACTATAATAATACTTTACACTGCGAATAAACTATTCAGGAGGCAATGACATGAAAAATGCGAGGTTTGCGCTGCTAGCG
>JAJFUL010000243.1 GCA_021372425.1 Spirochaetaceae bacterium | reverse complement strand
AAGCCTGCGTGCGCTCTCCAGGAAGCCCAGTTTGTCTTCGAGCGGTCCGGTGGAGAGTAATATCTTCCTTTTCGGCAGACGGTATCCTACCGAGAGCATGGCCTTGAGAAAGGCGTCATCCATGTCCGTGCCGATGCATCCCACTTCGCCCGTGGAAGCCATTTCGACGCCAAGCACTGGATCGGCCCCATGCAGCCGCGAGAAGCTGAACTGGGCTGCCTTGACGCCCACCCAACCCAAATCAAGGGCGGAGGAGCTCGCCTCCTCGATTGGCTCATTCAGCATGGCCTTCGTGGCCATTGCGATCATGTCGACTTTGGATACTTTCGAACAGAAAGGGAAACTCCTGCTTGCCCGTAAATTGCATTCGATAACCATCACATGATTCCGCTTTGCCAGAAACTGGATATTGAAAGGGCCGGTGATGTCCAGCGACTGCGCAATCTGCCCGGCGATTTGCCGGATCTTCCGTATCGTTTCGATGTAGAGCCGCTGGGGAGGCAGCACAACGGTCGCATCGCCCGAATGCACGCCCGCATTCTCGATGTGCTCGGTAATTGCATGATACACAATCGTCCCGTGTCGGGCCACTGCATCAATTTCGATTTCCTTCGAGTTCTCTATGAACTTCGAAATGACCACTGGGTGTTCCGGAGAAAGGTCGGAAGCAAAATCGAGGAATTTGAGAAGGCTTTCATCGTCCCAGGCGACATTCATAGCCGCGCCCGAAAGGACATAGCTTGGCCGGACGAGCACCGGGTACCCTTTCGCTTGCGCGAACTGGCAGGCCTCGTCCTTTGTCGTCAACTCCTCCCATTCAGGCTGGTCGATATGCAGCGTGTCCAGCAGGCTTGAAAACTTGTGCCGGTCCTCCGCCCTGTCAATATTGGCGGGCGATGTGCCCAGGATCACGGCGCCCGCATCGTACAATTTGACGGCGAGGTTGTTCGGTATCTGGCCGCCGACCGAGAGGATCATCCCTTCGGGATGTTCAAAGCCATAAATGTCGAGAATGCGTTCCAGGCTGAGTTCCTCGAAATAGAGGCGGTCGCAGACATCGTAATCCGTACTTACCGTTTCCGGATTGCAGTTTACCATGATGGTGGCCCGTCCGAGCGTCCTGCAGGTTTCGATGGCGCTGACGCAGCACCAGTCGAATTCGACGCTGCTTCCGATGCGGTAGGGCCCCGAACCGGGAATCATGATGCCTTTCCCCGAAGGAGCGACGTCGCTGGAAATACCTGAATAGGTCAGGTAGAGGTAATTGGTCCGCGCTGGATACTCAGCCGCAAGCGTATCAATCTGCTTGACCACTGGCTGAATGCCGGCTTTTTCCCGTACCGTGCGGATCCCTGCTTCCGTGACGCCCAGAATGCGCGCAATGCCGGCATCGGAAAAACCAAGCTTCTTTGCCCGCCGCAGAAGGTCGCTATCGATGCATGAGATGGCCCCGATGTTTGAGCCGGCCCGCTGCGATGGTTTTCTTCCGGATGGCGCCACGGCAGCCGACGATGCGGCGGCCGAAGCCGCAGCGATCTGCGGCGCAGCAGCCGGCCATGTGACCTTCAGTGCGTCCATCCTGAGCTTTTCCTGGCCCAGTTCCCGCTCCATGGCCCAGATGGCCGCAATCCGCTGCAGGAACCAGCGGTCGATTTTCGTGTACCGATGGATCTCGTCCACCGACCAGCCTTCCGAGAATGCACAGTAAATGGCAAAAATCCGGCGATCGGTCGGAGCCTTGAGCGCTTCCTTGAGCGATTTAAAGCCTTTACCGAGAAAGATGGAATCCGTGGAGAGCCCTTCCGCCCCTATGCCCGTCATCCGCACCGCTTTCTGGAACGCTTCCTCAAAGGTCCGCCCAATGGACATGACCTCGCCGACCGATTTCATCTCGCTTCCGATATGAACATCCACATCCCTGAACTTCGCAAGATCCCAGCGCGGTATCTTGACGACGCAATAATCAAGCGCAGGCTCAAAACAGGCTTTGGTTACACCAGTGATCTTGTTCCGTACCTCGGCGAGCGAATAGCCCAGCGCCAATTTTGCCGCCACATAGGCAAGTGGGTAACCTGTCGCTTTGGAAGCCAGGGCGGAGCTGCGCGAAAGCCGCGCGTTCACTTCGATAATCCTGTACTCTTCCGAGCCGGGATCGAGCGCATACTGGATATTGCATTCGCCGATGATCCCGACGCTGCGGATGACCTTGAGGGCGTTGGAACGCAAAAAATGATACTCGGCATCCGTCAGCGTCTGGGAAGGTGCGACGACGATGCTCTCTCCTGTGTGAATGCCGAGCGGGTCAAAATTCTCCATGTTGCAGACAGTGATGCAGTTGTCGTGACGGTCCCGCACAACCTCATATTCGATTTCCTTCCATCCTCCCAGCCATTCTTCCACAAGGACCTGCGGTGAAACTGCAAAAATTTTGCGACACCGCGATTCAAGCTCTTTTCTCTTGCGGCATATCCCGGAACCGGCGCCGCCAAGGGCATAGGCAGCCCGCACCATGATGGGGTAGCCGATCTCTTCGGCCGCGGCAACCGCTTCATCCAGGTTCACGGCGGCCCGGGAACGCGGCGTTTTCGCTCCGATCGATGCCAGCTTGCGGGCGAAAAGTTCCCGGTCTTCCGTCTCTTTGATCGCATCGATGGGTGTACCAAGCACATCGACACCATATTTGTAAAAGATGCCTTCCTCGGCGAGAGCGACGCCACAGTTGAGGGCGGTCTGTCCTCCAAACGAGAGAAAGACCCCGTCAGGTCTTTCCTTCTCGATGACCTTGCGGACGAATTCAGGTGTCAGGGGGAAGAAGTAGGTGGCATCCGCCATGCCTTTGCTTGTCTGGACGGTGGCGATGTTCGGATTGACCAGCACGGATGCGATGCCTTCTTCCCTCAGCACTTTGAGCGCCTGAGAACCGGAATAATCAAACTCGCCAGCCTGCCCTATCTTGAGCCCTCCCGAACCCAGCACCAGTACCTTTTCAGGCTTTTTCATGATCGCCCCCCGCCAAAGTGCACTGATGGTGTCGTCGATGCCAAGAGCGTCGCTGCCGCCTGCCGCCCTTTTCGATCCTGTACAGCCCTGATGAACTGATCCATCAGGAATTCCGTGTCCCTCGGGCCCGGACATCCTTCAGGATGGAACTGGACAGCGCGGAATTTTCCGTCGATCGACCGGATGCCCTCGTTTGTGCCGTCGTTCCCGTTGCTGAACCAAGCCTCCCAGCCCGGCGGCAACGTGTTGCTCCGCACTGCATAGCCGTGGTTCTGGCTCGTCATGTAACAGTGGTCCGTCCCGATTTCCAGCGCCGGCTGATTCTGGCTCCGGTGCCCATAGGGCAATTTGTAAGTATCGGCACCCGCCGCAAGGGCGAGAATCTGGTTGCCCAGGCAAATCCCGAAGATCGGCCTGTCATCGCAGAGCGCCCTTCGGATCGTCGCAATGGTCTTTGTGCAGGCCTTTGGATCGCCAGGCCCATTGGAGAGGAAAATGCCGTCATACTCGAGGCCCCGCAGATCATGATCCCAGGGCAACCTCAGCAAAGTTATGCCTCGCGAAAGAAAAACTCTCAGGATATTGGCCTTGACTCCGCAGTCGATCATGGCGATCGTGGGAGCGCCAGGCTCTCCCTTGTAGATTATGGGTTCCTTTGGCGAGACGGCAGACACGGGATGCTTGAATTCCTCGGTTTCAAAACCGGGATCCACGCAGCCATCCATGAGAATCTTCCCCTTCATGACACCATGCTCGCGCAGAAGTTGCGTGAGGGCCCTCGTATCGATTCCCTGGATGCCAGGCACGCCCGACTCCTTGAGCCACCCGGAGAGCGTACGTTTTGCATCGTAATGGCTTGGCTCCTCGCAGAGCTCCGCCACAACGACGCCTCGCACCTGTATCCTTTCTGATTCAAAACTGCGGGGGATACCAAAACGGTCAAGCGAAGCAGCGGGGATCCCGTAGTTGCCTATGAGCGGATAGGTAAAAACCAGGATCTGGCCATAATAGGAAGGGTCGGTGAGCGATTGCGGATAGCCGACCATCCCGGTGGAAAAAACAACTTCACCGCTGGCCGGAACCGCCGCTCCAAAGGCAATACCTTCAAACCTTGTCCCGTCTTCCAAAACCAGCTGTGCTGGTTTTCTGGCTCTAGACACCAGAACCTCCTTGCATCGCGTAGCGACTTAAGGGATGCAGTGCGGCAGTCTATGGCTTTCCTGAAAAACCAAAGCGAGAAAAACATATGACGGCCGCTGTTTCGCACCACGATATTCCTGTGTTCGCAATGTTTCAAGGGTTTTATGATAAAATATGCAACTTTTTTAACATATTTATGCACAATATTGAAAACAATGACGATTACTTCCTGAGTCGAAGTAATCATTGTGTTTCTAT
>JAJFUL010000242.1 GCA_021372425.1 Spirochaetaceae bacterium | reverse complement strand
TGGATTTTGATTTATAATTGTTCGATTTCCTTATTTAAAAAAATAGGGATATTCCATATTTACCACCCTGTAAGGAGTTGTTATGCCGCTCTCAACAGAACAGATCAGAAACATTGCCATAGCCGGACATGGGAGTACCGGAAAAACTACGCTTCTCGAACATATACTCTTTCAGGGCGGCGTGATTTCCAAGCCGGAAACAATTGAATCCGGCAAGACAGTCAGCGATTATGGCGACGATGAAATCGCGCGCAAGATATCGGTACGCTCCAGCTTGACTCATTGCCTCTGGAAGGATAAGAAGATCAATTTCGTAGATGCCCCGGGATCATCGGATTTTGTGGGCGAAGTCGTCATCGCGCTCAGGGCTTGCGAAAGCGTTCTTGTACTCATCGATGCCAAATCCGGCGTCCAGATTGAAACGATAAAGCTTTGGCGCAACCTGGATGCACGCCAGAAGCCGCGGATGGTGTTCGTCACCCGCATGGACGAGGATCGAGCTTCGTTCGATGCCGCCCTCAAGGATATCAAGGATAAGTTCAAGGTCAGCGCAGTCCCCATCACCATCCCCATGGGTGAAGGGCTCGAATTCGGTGGCGTCATCGATGTCATAAACTCGAAAGCTTATGTACGGCCCGCCTCGCACGATCAAAAAGAAGTCGCCTCCGAGATTCCGGCCGAATACAAGGATGCCGTGGAAACTGCCCGCATTCAGCTCTGCGAAGCCGCGGCAGAAGGCGACGATGCCCTCATGGAAAAGTACCTCGACCAAGGCGAACTCAGCCCGGAAGACATGCTCACTGGCCTTCGTGGGGCTCTTGCCCAGGCTAAGATCGTACCGGCCTTTGCCGGTTCCGGTCTGTGCAACAGCGGTGTGACTGCTTTCCTCGATTTTGCTGCTTCCATCGCGCCTTCCCCGCTCTCTCTCCTGCCCGAGGAAGTTACCGATGCCGAAGGCAAGCAGGCCACTATTTCGGTCGATTCAAAACTTCCGGCTTCCGCCATAGTCATCAAGACGCAGATCGACCAGTTCTCCGGCCGGCTCTCCTTCGTCAAGGTCATCACCGGCGAGCTGGTCCCCGAACTCGATATCATCAATGTCAGGGATGGCCGCAGGGAAAGGCTGTCCAAGCTCTATACCTTGCAGGGCAAGAAGCTAGAGGAAGTCCCCTCCCTCCCGGCAGGTGACATCGGCATTATCGCCAAGTCTGCCAGCCTTAAGACCAACGACACGGTTTCCACCTATGATCGGCCTTTCGCCTTTGCGTCGCTCAAACTGCCGACCCCTGTCCATCTTCTTGCCATATCCGCCTCCAACAAGAAAGAGGAGGACAAGCTGAATGAAATGCTGCTAAAGGCTGCGGAAGAAGATCTCACCTTCCAGATCAATTACAACGTCGAAACCAAAGAGACGGTCATCGCAGGCATGGGCGATCTCCAGATCAACATGATCCTTGACAAGATCAAAAACATGACCAAGATCGTGGCCGAGACCAGGGTCCCGCGCGTTGCCTACCGCGAGACCATCACCAAGAAGGCGACTGCGGAGTATACGCACAAGAAGCAATCCGGTGGCCATGGCCAGTACGGCCGGGTCGTCTTCGATCTCGAACCGCTCGAACGCGGCAAGGGATATGAGTTTGAAAACAAGGTTTTCGGCGGGGCAGTTTCGAAGGGGTTCATGCCCGGCATCGAAAAGGGTATCCATCAGGCCATGGAGGCCGGCATCCTGGCAGGCTATCCTGTCGTCGATACCAAGACCTCTATCATCGATGGGAAGGAACACCCGGTCGATTCTTCAGAAATGGCATTCAAGCTGGCTGCGCGCGGGGCCTTCCGCGAAGCCATGCGCCAGGCTTCCCCTGTTTTGCTCGAGCCGATCATGAACTTGACCGTCTATGTCGAAGAAAAAAACCTCGGCGATGTCATGTCCGACCTCTCCTCGAGGCGAGGCAGGATTTCCGGCCAGAACCCGATTGGTGGCGGTATCATCGTTGTCAATGCCCAGGTACCCCAGGCCGAACTCCTCCGCTATGCCATCGATCTGCGCTCCATGACCTCAGGGACCGGATCCTTCGAAGTAGAGTTCTCTCACTATGCGCCAATCGCAGGCAAGATAGCCGACGATGTCATCAAGGCGGCACAGGCCTTCAAGACCGCCGAGACCGAAGAGGAATAAGTCCTCCGGCGCGCAGATCAGTCTACCATCAAAAGATAAGGGCCTTCCGGCGTGCCGGAAGGCCCTTATCTTTTCTCTTCGTCCCCGCAATAGGGAACGGTTCAGCCGTTTTCCCCTACCCTGTCTGTTCCGCTCTTTCTGGCCTCGGTCTCCTGGGCCTGCAGCAGCTCGATTTCTTTGAGGAATTCGTCTGCCGTCTCATATTTCCGATATACGGAGGCAAAGCGGATATAGGCCACCTTATCCAGGTCATAAAGCCTGCGCAGCACCATGTTGCCAATGGCCTCCGTGGACACCTCGTTGCTCGCCTTGGCAAGCTGTGCTGCTTCGTCCTCTATCTCATTCACAAAATTCTCTATGGACATCTGCGACACGGGGCGTTTTTCGAGCGCACGGACGAGGCCGCGCTCTATCTTGGCGCGGTCGAAAGGCTCGCGCCTCCCATCGCGCTTCACCACCATGAGTTGCTTTTCCTCGATTCGCTCGTAGCTTGTGAACCGGAGGCCACAGGAGAGGCACTCCCGTCGGCGCCGAATTGCATCGCCATTCGCAAGACTTCGCGAGTCGATCACTTTGTCGTCAAGACTGCCGCAATGGGGACAACGCATGGTTTTAGGCTCCCTTTCCAGACGTCGATGCCGGCGCCGGCGGCTCGGGGCTTGTGGCGAAGTGTTTGAGTATTTCCATTGGGAGAGGGAATATGATCGTCGAATTCTTTTCAACTGCAATTTCAGACAGTGTCTGGAGATAGCGCAACTGCATACTGGAGGGGGCGCTGGACATTACCGTCGCGGCCTGTGACAGCTTTTCGCTTGCCTGGAGCTCACCTTCCGCAGCGATGATCTTGGCCCGCCTCTCACGTTCGGCTTCGGCCTGGCGTGCCATGGCTCGTTTCATGGTTTCGGCGAGTTCCACTGCCTTTATCTCCACTGCAGTTACTTTGATCCCCCAGGGATCGGTCGCTACATCGAGGAGTTCCTTGAGCACTTCGTTGAGTTCGCCGCGTTTTGCGAGCATGTCATCCAGGTCATGCTGCCCAAGCACCGAGCGCAGGATGGTCTGGGCAAGCAGGCTCGTGCTTTTCGTGTAGTCGGCAACCTTGCAGACTGCGAGTTTCGGATCGAACACATTGAAGTAGACGACTGCATCGACAATGATAGGCACATTGTCGCGGGTTATGACTTCCTGCTTTGCCACATCGATGGTGAAGGTCCGCATGTCGACCTTTTTCAGCACATCGAGACCGAAGGGCAATATGAGATTGAAGCCTGGCCCGACCTCATCCATCATCCTTCCGAGCCTGAACAGTACACCACGCTGATATTCGTTGATTATCCTGACCATCGGCAGCATGACGACAAAAGGAATAGCGAAAAGCAAATACGCCGGAACGTCATAGGATAAATACACGAAGACAGTGAGCGCAGCCCAGGCCAGGCCAAAACCAAGCAGAAATGTAAAAACCGTCTTCTGCTTCTTTGCCAGCGCGGCTGCAGCAAAGCCGATCCACCAGAGACAGGCCAGCACGAGTAAGGTTATGAAAACTGCCATGGCACAGCTCCCCGGGAACCATCGGTTCCCTTGTCTCCACTCTAAGGAAAGCCTTTGACCAGCCCCGGCCAGCTTCCCATTGAGGCCGACTTTCTATATATTAAAATATAGAGCGGCAGCGGATTGCTGTCACCCGGCTGAAGGCCGATTTTCGCTTCGGTAAGGAGAAAAGCCATGGCATTTTCAGATAAGCTGAAGGACATCCTGGAAAAAAGTATCGATAGTTCGAAGGATTTCATCTCCAAGGCAGGCTCACAGGCACAGACCTGGGGCGAAATGGGTAAGCTCAAGTTCGAGGTCTTGCAGAATCGGACAAAGGCCCAGTCTCTCATGGCTAGGCTCGGTGCAGAGGTATACAGGCACCTGGTGGAAAACAATGAGCCTCTTATCGGCTACGAAACCACGGGTCTCACTCCTCTTCTCGAGCAGCTCAAGCAGATCGAAAGGGAAATTGACGAGAAGGAAGAGGCTTTCAAGGCTGCAGGCGGCACTGACGATGACCTGAAGGATGACAAAGCCCAAGATGACAAAAAGCCCGATGGCGGGGAGAAATGAGTCTTTTAGCCGTCCTTTTCGATCTTGATGGAACGCTCGCCGACACGATCACCGACATTGGCAATGCTGTAAATGCCACTCTCGTAGACTATGGCTTCGAACCGCATCTCATTGAGTCATACAAGATGATGGTCGGCAATGGCTTCCGTATGCTGATGGAGCGAGCCCTGCCCGAAGGTTTTGCCCGGGACTCGGAGCTTTTTCCTGCGCTCGTCCGCGAAGCTGCCGAGCGCTACCGTTCGATGGCGCTTGAAACGACAGTCCCCTTTGATGGCATCAGCGAATTGCTCGCGATCCTGTCTGCAAGGGGTATCAAGCTGGGCGTGCTGTCCAATAAGCCAGATCCCATGACGAAACAGCTCGTGCCAGCGCTCTTCCCCGAAATTCCATTCTTCGCAATAGAAGGGGACATGCCAGACAAGGCCAGGAAGCCTGATCCGGGCAGGGCGCTGCAAATTCTGAAGTCTGCCGGCATTCCTCCTGAACGCTGCGCTTTCGTTGGCGATTCGGGCGTGGATATGGAAACCGGAGTGAATGGAAAAATGTTGCCGCTGGGTGTAGCATGGGGCTACAGGACGATTGCTGAGCTGCAGGAACATGGGGCCAAGGCCATTCTGCAGAGGCCATCGGACCTGCTGCCCTTGATGGGTCTGGCATGAATAGTCGCAATGCTTCTGTATGACAAGGAGTTGGTATGGACAAGGCAATGCTGCTTCAGCGCGCTGGTGTTTATCTGCAGAGCGAAAAGGACGAAGCTTTTGCTTCCGAAGTAAAGCAGATCATCGCCGAAAACAACGACAAGGAACTCGAGGATCGTTTCTATCGTAATCTTGAATTCGGGACCGGTGGTCTTCGAGGCATAATCGGCGGCGGCTTCAACCGCATGAACACCTTGGTCGTCACCAGGGCCACTCAGGGCCTGTGCGACTATATCCTGCAGCAGATGCCCGGCAAACAGCTTTCTGCCTGCATCGCCTACGACTCCCGCCGCAAATCAGTGGATTTCGCCATGGCTACCGCCCTCGTCTTTGCCGGCAATGGCATAAAAGCCTATGTCTTCTCCTGCCTTCACCCTACGCCGACACTTTCATACGCGGTGCGCCAGCTGAAGGCTGATACAGGGGTCGTTGTGACCGCAAGCCACAATCCGCCGATGTACAACGGCTACAAGGCTTACTGGAACGACGGATCCCAGGTTGTTCCTCCCCATGATACAGGGATTACGGACAAGGTCGAAGCAGTTAAGACGGTCAGGACTATTGAAAAACAGGAAGCTCTCGACAAGGGTCTCCTCGTCATGCTGGGCAATGATATCGACGATGCCTATGTCACCATGGTCAAGTCAAAGCTCTTCCGCCCCGAACTCATCCGAGCCCAAGCAAAATCGGTGAAAATCGTTTACACCCCACTCCACGGAACAGGGGCTGTGCTCTTCGAAAGGATCATGGGAGAGCTTGGCCTGCCGGTTCTGACGGTACCGCAGCAGCGAGAACCAGATGGGGAATTCCCGACTGTATCCTATCCGAATCCTGAAGAACCTGCGGCGCTCAAGATGGCGATCGAGCTCGGGAAAAAAGAAAAGGCCGATGTAGTCATGGCCACCGATCCCGATGCGGACCGTCTCGGCATCGCGGTTCCGGACAAGGCTGGTAATTTCGTGCTCGTCACAGGGAACCAGCTTGGCGCCCTTCATCTCGACTATATTCTGCTCTCTCTCAATGAACTCGGACGCATGCCAAAAAATCCTGTCTGCATCAAGAGCATCGTCACGACCGACCTCCAGGCAGCCATCGCGGAAAAATATGAGGTGGAGTGCGCGGAATGCCTCACTGGCTTCAAATGGATAGCTGATCTGATGCGTCGCTTTGAACGGGAAGGCAAAACATTCGTCTACGGTACGGAGGAGAGCTATGGACATCTGATCGAGACTGAAGTCCGGGACAAAGACGGCATTTCGGCCGCAGCACTTACGGCAGAGATGACCCTCTATTGGCGCTCCCAAGGCAAGAGCCTCCTCGACAGGCTCGAGGATTTGTACAGGGAATTCGGGTTCTATGAGGAAAAAGGTCTCAACAAGTACTTCGAAGGGCCCTCCGGCATGCAAATCATGAGTGACATTATGGAAAATTACCGCTGCGCCCAGCCTGCGGCTTTCGGCGGCATCCCTGTCGTATCGATCCGTGACATCAAGACTGGCTTCCGTTGGAATGTGGATGGTTCGGTTCGCAAAAAGCTGGATCTGCCCGAAAGCGATGTCCTGCAGTGGCGCCTTGCAGACGGAACGCTCGTCACCGTGCGTCCTTCCGGCACAGAGCCAAAAATCAAGTATTATATACTATCAAAAACCGCTGTAGAAAATGACGACCTCGATGCCGCAAGGACAGCGAGCCGGATCAAGATCGCCGCCATCGAAGCCGACATCAGGAAAGTCTTAGGCTGAGGGCGACTTGAGAAAATGACGGACTATTCAGGCGCCCCGCTTTGGGCAAGATTCGTGAATGGTGGCAGCCAGGAAAAATTTGGCCCTCCGGCTGCTGCAAGCGCCTGGCAGCTCCCCCAGGGGCAGGAACGTCTTCCCCCTCCTGCCGATGCATGGCCTGAATGTCCCCTCCCCTGGGATAGGGAAAGCCGGGACTATATCGCCCTCGATGTCGAAACGACAGGCCTTGATGCAGTGCACGATAGAATCGTCGAAATTGGCCTTGTGCGTTTTGGATTTGACAAGGACGGGGCCTTGTTGCAGAAAGAAGAATGGAGTTCGCTGGTCAACCCTGGGATGCAGATTCCCGATTCAGCGACTTCAATCCATGGTATCACCGACCTGGAGGTATCTGCTGCCCCGATTTTTTCCGACCTGGCCGCCGAAATGGCCATGATCATTCGGGGCAAAGTATTCGTAGCCCATAATGCTCCCTTTGACGCATCCTTTGT
>JAJFUL010000224.1 GCA_021372425.1 Spirochaetaceae bacterium | reverse complement strand
CGCTTTGGTTGTTTTTCCCTCGCATTGTCGGACGACCAGCTTCATCAAACTGCCACTTCACTAAATGATTGGTCGTGGGGTCAAAATGCCCATCCTCAATCATTCGGTATTTTTCATATACATAAAGCAGCCTAACATAGTCTCTTATTTTCCCTACTCTAGAGCAAAGCACGAAAAAGCAAATCAGAATCGCAATACCGAGAATCGCCTCAATGAAAGTCGCCATTAGGGTTCCTCCTCTATTAGCTTCCGATAGCCTAAACGAGCACATCGTCAAGCCTACTCGCCATAGCAAGTCCAATAGCGCGCCGGGCATTCCCTATGGTAGCATGACTGTTGATGACCGTCACGATTTCATAATGATTATTTATGAGGCAATGTGACCTCTTGACAGCTTGTCACGCTATCGTTACATTTCAAACATGAAGGTCAGTGAGATCATCAAACGCATCTCAGCGGATGGATGGGTTCTCGCCCGGACGAAAGGTGACCATCGTCAATATAAGCATCCGGCAAAGCCGGGGCTTGTCACTATCGCAGGACATCTGTCCGACGAAGTGGACAGGGGAACGCTCAATAGCATCATGAAGCAAGCTGGCCTCAAGGAGTGAACATGGACTATTTGATTATCATTGAAAATACCGCTACGGGCTTCTCTGCCTATGCCCCTGACCTTCCCGGCTGCATCGCCACTGGACGCACTTTGGATGAAGTGCGTTCACGGATGCGGGACGCGGTTGAGTTTCATATCGAGGGGCTTAAGCTGGAAGGTTATCCTGTCCCACGGCCTACTTCAAAGGCCGTTTTCTTCGATCTTGGGGAATCGGGAAACTTCGAGGGAGAGAGGCGCGTCGAAACATTGTACGACATAAAGACTTTTGCTGCGAAAGCGGGTATTGCTCCCTCAACGGCGCGTGTCTATGCGCATCGCTACGGTATTGGCCGAAAGCTAGGGAGGGGATGGGTATTCACGGACGCTGACCTTAAGGCACTTCATGGAGCCGTCACTGCATAGGGTGCGGGTGTTTCAGCAATCGGGAAATGGCAGTTTTTGAATGGTTTTGTAGACCAATTGTAGACATGTTTTTTTTAGTGTCATAAAATGCTTGTGTTTATTGCATGAATTAAATCGTAATAGGGTTGAGTCATGCCCCTGCTATAGCAAAAGACGCTTCCGAAAGGGAGCGTCTTTTTTTGTCTACGGGTCTTCAGTGGTAATCCCCATTGAAGGAAAATACGGACGTAGCTCCCCTGTTAGCTTTCGTGGAGAAGGCGCAAAGCCCTGATGTAGTTTTCCTGCTCCAGGGTTTCGATAGCGCCCGGCCTGGCCTGCCTGACACTATGGATAGCCTCTTCGGGCCGGGAGCCAAATTCAACGAGAAGGCGGGCGGCGACAAGGCCAGTCCTGCCATATCCGCCCATGCAGTGGATGCAGATGCTGCCACTGCGCTGCAGGACAGTGCGGACGACAGGCCCCTCGCGAAACCAGGACTTTTCCCAGCTAGCGTCAGGAATGGAGCCATCCTCGATTGGCAACTGCAAGTATCGGATCCCCGCAGGGACAAGCTTGGGCAGCGCAGTTACGCCGACGAGGGAATATTCATGCTCCTCGATCAGGCTGATGAGGATTTCGGCTCCCCAATCCCTGATGGCGGCGAGATCGGTTTCAAGATTGCGATTCCCCTCACTTGAGTACAAAAAAGTCAGGCGCGCCAGCTTCCTGCCAGGGCATGATGTCATGCCGATGCGGCCGCCGGTTTTGGGGATGACGACTTCGTCAATGCGCAATGGGGCGGGGCGACTACAGAAACTGCCTGACTGGTCCATAGGCCAAGTATGAACTGCAGGGAGTCAGAAATGAAGGGCGGCCGCATCCATACATGCTCTTCATTTATTGTCGGGTCTGACTTTCTATAGTAAAATTGCCCCAAGGCAAGGAGCAGCTATGGAAATCGGCCATTATGAGCGGCCAAGGACGCTCGATGAAGCATACAGACTGATCGTCGGGAAGGGGGGATTCCCTTTGGGCGGCGGGGCCTGGGCTCACCTGAATGTCAGATCTGTCGATATGGCTGTTGATTTGTGCGACCTCAAGCTCCGCTATCTCAGGGAAGCTGCCGATGAGGATGAAGACAGTGTGGAAATAGGTGCAATGACGACGGCCAGGGATCTGGAGACTTCGCCATTGCTTGAATCGGCTTTTCGGGGCGCCTTCAGGCATGCGACCGAGCACTTGGTAGGGGTGCAGCTCCGGAATCTCATCACGATAGGCGGCACGGTCGTCGGAAGATATGGATTTTCCGATCTCATAACGCTGCTGCTGACGCTGGATGCCAAGGTCTGTTTCTATAATGGCGGACGGCTCCGGCTGGGCGATTTTCTGGCTTCGTCGCCGAAGGGGCCCTTTCTGCTGGAAAAAATCCTGGTCGCGAAAAACCCGCGAGTGAGTTTTCAGAGTTTGCGAATTACCAGGAATGATTTTGCAATACTCAATGCGGCGGCGGCCTTTGCGGCGGGTGAATGGCGGATAGCCGTGGGTGCGCGCCCTGCCTCGGCGCGGCTGTGCCCGGAAGCGGCCGCGGCAATGAAGGGCGCCGCCGCGTCCAGTGCGCCCCTAGTGGAATTGGCAACCTTGGCCGCGAAGGCCGCCGCCAGCGAGACGGTTTTCGGCACTGATTCCCGCGGAAGTGCCGACTATCGCCGCCTTCTCTCTGAGGCCCTGGTCAAG
The DNA here is from genome assembly GCA_021372425.1 of Spirochaetaceae bacterium. Classification (GTDB taxonomy): domain Bacteria; phylum Spirochaetota; class Spirochaetia; order Treponematales; family Rectinemataceae; genus JAFIHQ01. The sequence goes on along the minus strand of JAJFUL010000224.1, from coordinate 2,951 downwards.
CGAGCCATCCTGGAGGCATCATGAATCTCAATGTAAACATAAATGGCGTGGCCCGCGTCCTGGCCTGCAATGCGGGCGACATGCTCTGCGATGCGCTACGCTCCGCGGGCTATACGGAAGTAAAGAAAGGATGCGGCACCGGCAACTGCGGCGTCTGTACGATTCTTCTCGACGGCGTTCCCGTGCCCTCCTGCTCCACCATCGCCGGCAAGGCCGATGGCCGGGAAATCACGACCATCCGGGGCCTCGAGAAGGAAGCGTCGGAATTTGCCGATTTCCTTGTCGCCGAAGGAGCCGACCAGTGTGGCTTCTGTACTCCTGGCTTCACCATGATGGTGCTCGCGATGAAACGCGAACTCGTTTCGCCGTCCGAGGGGGAAATCCGCCATTACCTGTCCGGCAACCTCTGCCGCTGTTCCGGCTACGAAGGCCATCTCCGCGCCATAAAGAAATACCTGGAGGCGAGCCGTGAGTGAGCCCTGGCAAGAACCCATTGATGAGCGGCCCAAGGAACAGAAGCCTCAGGAACCGCGCCAATTCAGGGAAGTCAGCCATAGTATTCCCAAGATCGAGGGGAAGGGCCTTGTCACCGGGCGCCCTGCCTATACCGACGATTTTGCGCCGCGAGATGCGCTGTATGTCGCGCTCGTTCGCAGCCCCCATGCCTTTGCGCGCATCAAGTCCATTGATGCAAGCAAGGCGCTTGCGCTGCCCGGAGTCGCCTGCGTCATAACCGGCAAGGATATCGTGCGCATTCCCTACACGAGGGCTGGACAGGGTGATCCCGAACCGAGCCCTCGAGACAAGTTCATTCTTGACGAATACGTCCGCTACGTAGGAGATGAAGTCGCGATAGTGGCGGCCGAGGATGAGGCGACAGCCCGCAAGGCCTCTTCGCTAATCCAGGTGAGCTACGAAGTGTTCGAGTCGGTACTCGATTTCGAGAAATCGATCGACAATCCTATTGTCATTCACCCGGAGCAGGAAATCCGCGAGATGTTCCCCATAGGCTTCGAACCGCGACGAAATATCGCTTCGTCCTATGAAATGAATGTTGGAGACGTCGGGGCAGAGCTGGCTAAAAGCGATGTGGTGGTCGCGAAGAGCTTCCTGACGCAGGCACAGTCGCATGTCGCGATGGAGCCTCATACGGCTTTCAGCTACCTCGACCTTCATGGAAGGCTGGTGATCTATACAAGCACGCAGAATCCTTTCCATACGCGCCGTATCCTGGCGCAGGCCCTCGATATGCCGCTCAAGGACATCCGCATTGTAAAGCCGCGAATCGGTGGCGGCTTCGGCTCCAAACAGCATATACACATTGAGCCCTTCGTGGCGCTCGTGACGCTCCGCACCGGCCGCCCGGCGCGCCTGGCCCTCAGCCGGAAGGAAGTGTTCGAATCGACCTTCACCCGGCACCAGATGCGCATCAGCATGCGCGCCGGGGCCAATAGGGACGGCACCCTCAATGTTCTCGACATGAATGTGCTGTCGAACACAGGCGCCTATGGCGAGCACGCACTGACCTCTTTCATGGTCGTCGGATCGAAGTCCTTGCCGCTGTACAACAAAGTCAAGGCAGTACACTTCGGCGGCAATGTCGTCTATACGAACAAGGTCTCCGCAGGTGCCTTCAGGGGCTACGGCGCAGTCCAGGGCAATTTCGCCATCGAATCCACCGTGGACGAACTCGCCCATGCCCTTGGCATGGACCCGATCGCCTTCCGTGAAAAGAACATGATCCAGGAAGGTGAAAAGAGCGAGGTTTTCCGCATCATGGGTGAGGGTGGAGAAGGCGTGGATATGGCGATCGAAAGCTGCAAGCTGAATTACTGCATCAAGCGCGGCAAGGAGCTTATAGGCTGGGATCCCAAGCGGCTCGCATGGGAATCGGCGCCCGGCAAAGTTCGTGCCAAGGGGATGGCGATTGCGATGCAGGGTTCCGGCATCCCGCTGGTGGATATGGGCTCGGCTACGCTTACGCTCCAGGATGGTGGCTGGTTCACGCTCCGGGTCGGCGCGACGGATCTCGGGACCGGCAGCGACACGATCATGGTGCAGATCGCAGCCGAGGAACTCGGCGTACCTTTTTCCACGATTTCGGTCTATTCCTCGGACACCGATAATACACCTTTCGATGTCGGCGCCTATGCCTCGAGCACGACCTATGTATCCGGAAATGCTGTCCTGGACGCTGCCCGCAAAATGAAGAAGGTCATGATCGACGCAGTTGCCGAGCACTATGGCTGCGAAGCGGACATGATCGGTTTTGATGGTGCAAATTTCATGGCGGAGGATGGTTCCGTCCTGGTGTCCCTGCGCGATCTTTCCTTCGATACGCTCTACCACAATGGCGAGCACATGAAGACGCTGACGGCGACAGGCTCGTATACGGGCCCAAAATCGCCGCCTCCCTATATGGCAGGATTTGCCGAAATTGAAGTGGACACGGAAACCGGCAAGGTCGATCTTCTCAACTATGTTGCGGTAGTGGACTGTGGAACACCAATCAATCCCAACCTTGCGAGGGTCCAGGCCGAGGGAGGCTTGCTCCAGGGGATCGGAATGGCACTTTTCGAGAACGTCCAGTACACAGAGAAGGGGCGCCTTCTCACCAACACGATAATGTCCTATCCGATTCCCTCCCGCGAGGATGTCGGAAAGATAACCGTGGAACTGGCGCCCAGCTTTGAGCCTTCCGGACCATTCGGCGCAAAATCGATCGGAGAGATTGGCATCGATACACCGCCGGCCGCCATCGCGAATGCTATCCGCAACGCGATCGGCGTGCGGCTCACCGAGACACCCTTCACCCCGGAGCGGGTCCTCATGGCCATCCGCAAGGCGGCCCAAGGCCAGGCATAGCCGCCGGTTCAGCTCTTCTGCTGCTGGTTGTCCTTTGCGAGCTGGCTTTTCGTCTTGAAGAAGAAGGGCAGCGACGCAAGCTGTGC
>JAJFUL010000221.1 GCA_021372425.1 Spirochaetaceae bacterium | reverse complement strand
TACCAACTTCTTGGCGAGACGCGAGAGCCACTTCCCATGAAGAGGAAAACCAGCGTCCGACAGGACGGCGACATACCGAGCCACGGGAACACAGAACCAAAGTCGATTGGGCGAATCAGATCCGACATCTCCTTGAGGTTGAGTACTCCGAATGCAAGAAAGTACGGCTGGTAATGGACAATCTGAACACTCATTCGGTGTCATCGCTGTATGAGGCGTTTTCTCCTGAGATCGCGCGGAATCTGGCCAGACGGCTTGAGATTCATTTCACCCCCACACATGGAAGCTGGCTGAATAGTGCCGAAGCGATCGCCGAAAACGCTGGATGACTTGCCCCGCTTCGTCCGCGATCACAATGGAAACTTCGTTATCGGAATTTTGGCCCCAAATTCGACAGCCGGTGCGCGGCCGCCCCAGCCGTGATGGCGGTTCCGGGAGAGGAGCTTGGTTCTTCTGCCGACATCGTGCAAAATAAGAGCCATGGGATTAAACGCCGCTGAGCAGACCGGCATCAACATTTTTTCCGAATATAGCCTTCACGAACAACTCAAGGAATACATCGCCAAAACCGGAGACCGCCTCGAAGCTCGCGTCGAAGGCAAGGTGATTGATTTGGTGCGCGCCGATGGCGAACTTGTCGAGGTGCAGACGGGTCACCTCGGCCAGCTTAAGTCAAAAGTTCTAGGGCTTGCCGCGAAAGGATACCGCGTGCGCGTTGTATATCCAGTATCCGTAGAGCGCCAATTGCGAAGACTGGATCCTGCGACGAATGAACTCGTCTCAATGCGCAAGAGCCCTAAACGTGGCGACGTGTACAGTTTGTTTGACGAGCTGGTGCACGCGCCCGAATTTGTTGCGGCCCGGAACATCACGCTCGAGGTGCTCGCCGTGAAGAGCGTCGAGACCAAAATCCGCGATGGCTCGGGATCCTGGTGGCGCAAGGGCGACAGGACGGTCGACATCGAACTCGTCGAAGCAATTTCGTCGCGCTCTTTCTGCACGCAGGATCAATGGCTGGCCCTCATCCCGGAAGGCCTCGCGCGGCCATTGGATTCGGCAGCCCTCGGCGAAGCCCTTGGCATTGGTCCCGAACGAGCGCGAAAGATACTCTACTGTTTCTGCCGGGCCGGCCTTCTCGTCGAAGTGGGCAAGGGCGGAAGGCTGAAGAAGTTTGAGAAAGCGTGATATCGTTCGGAGCGCCCGCGGTCACCCACGCAGGCTACTGACCCGGCAGTATTTCGAAGATTCGGTCCAGCATCATAAGTTTGATGACGGAGAGGGGTTGGTCGCGGAGTCCGGCGAGCTTGAGCCAGCCTCCGGACTCGCGCGTGCATTTCAGGCCTGAAATGAGTGCCGAAAGGCCGGAGCTGTCAATGAAGACGATCCCGCCCATGTCAACCACAAGTTTTTTCTTGCCCGTATCCACCATGTCGCGTATTCTGTTCTTGAACTCTGGAGCGCTCGCTCCGTTGAGCCGGCCGGAGACCAACACGATCCAGCTGCCATCAGGCAGAGGCCGCTCTTCCATTGCAAGATCCATGAATGCCTCCTCAATTTATATCTTCTGCATGGCCGCCTATTTGGCAGGTCCGTTGCCTGCCTTTCCAGAGACAATATCCGGTACCTGGGGATTCCAATCTTTCGGTGGCTTATAGTAAAGCGCCTTTACGACGATTCCAAGCGAAGCCAGATTGTAGACGGCCCACGCAAGGTTGACCGAGAGTCCAATCAGATTGATCCCTTTTCCCAGGATGAATCTGGCTATCCCGGCCGCCATTCCCAGGACCGTAAGTATCATGACAGTCAACTGCGGCCAGATAAGCCTGAAATCCTTGCTGTCATCCCTTTGCTTGGGCGTGACGACGAAGGAAAGTTTCTTCCCGGTCAGCACGCTGATTACTGCCTTGATGTTGAGGGGAAACATGGCCAGGTTGTATTGCTCGCCTCTCCAGACGGGGATTCCCGAGGCCACGAAGCGGAACATGATCTTGTTCACGATAAAGAACGGGACGAAGCGCACAAAGAAATCGAAGGACCATGAAGTCACCGGGGCTATGCCAGTGAAAAAATACACGGCAGGCGCCAGCAGAAGGACAAGGTTGAAGAAGCCGGAAAAATAGGAATACATCGTTGCGAAGTACATGAGTTTCTGCGATAGCGAAAGGCCCTTTTTCGTGAAAGGGTTCTCCCGAAGGAAGACCTGGATGGTCCCCTGCGCCCAGCGCAGCCGTTGCTTCAGCGAGGTGCCGAGGTCTTCGGGCGCAAGGCCATAGGCAAGGACTTCGGGGTAGAAGACGCTTTTCCAGCCATAGGAATGCAGGCGCATGGCTGTCGCCATGTCTTCCGTAATGCTGACGGTCGCCAATGCCTGCACGGGGAGGGCCTCGTCTGACCGCGCGAGATTCAGTTCGTCCAGCATTTCCTTGCCGAGGCTGCCGATGGCTTCCCGTGCCGTTGCCTGCGCGATGGAGTCAACGCTTCCCAGGATGTGGCGGTATACTGCTGCGGCATCCATGTCGCCCTGCTCCGCGAGTTCGTTCATCGTCGCAGCTATTCCCTCGATATCGCTTTTCGACATGAGAAGTTCTGCATCGCTGACGGCTTCCTCCACCAAGGCGCTCACGCGAGAAAGCGGCACGTGATCTTTGAGCGCGGTCTGCGCCGATTTGATGCCCTCCAGCAGCCTGTCGAGCGCGGCGCGGCTATTCGCATCGGTACATTCGGTCTTTTTCGCCTTTTTCGCGATGGACGCCAGAGCTTCCTTTTCGCGTGTCTCCATTTTCTCGACATATTCCCTGATACCGAGCTGCATGAGCGCCTCGCGCCTCAGCACGGCGTTGGATCCACAGAAAAAGGCAGCATTCCATCCATCCTTGCCTTGCTGGATCGGGCCATAGAAGAGGGATGCCTCGTTGCCGAAGGGATCGCCGGGCGGAAGGTTGTAGAAGTACTGTGGTGTCTGTACAAAGGCCATCTTTTCGTCCTCGAAGAATCCGAGCGTTTCCCTTAGGATGGCAGGGGCAGGTATCTGATCCGCATCGAGGATAAGGAGGAATTCTCCGGAAGTCTGGATGAGCGCATTATTGATATTGCCCGCCTTGGCATGCCTGGGTTTGTCAATCCATTCCTTTCCCCTGCTGATGTAGCCGCAGCCCAACTTTTCAGCCATTTGCCTCATTGAATCGCGGGCTCCGTCATCAAGGATGTAGACATGCTTGTCGGGCCAATCAATCCTGAGCGCCGCCGCGGCGGTCTTGCCAACGAGTTCTTCGGGCTCATTGTACGTGGTGATGAAGATATCGACATCGGCTTTTTCGGGAGGAGGGAGCGCTTCCCTGTCAACCTTGCGCCAGGACATGATGACGAAGAGCAGCATATCGATAATTCCGTAAGTCTCCGCAATTACCATCGGAATTGCGAACCAGAGGGCGTTCATGTTCAAGCTATATGCGTAGCGCCAAATGATATA
>JAJFUL010000206.1 GCA_021372425.1 Spirochaetaceae bacterium | reverse complement strand
TATGCAACATTGTTGAACACCGGAGTGTTTCATGAGCGAGTCTGCAAAATGGTACGAAGAAATAAAAAGAGATTCAGTACTTTATTGTCGCCGCTTTCTGAATTTCTTCCTTGGCCTTGGCCTTTTGGTACCTGTTTCAGTCGGAATTGAGGCTCATCGTTTGGGAGAAAGCGATGCATTTGTGCCGCTTGCGATTTTATTTATTGTAGTCCTTGTCTCGTTTCTGGCTTCAATTTTCCTTTCTGATCGCAGGATTGAATATCTTTACACCCTTATTCTCGTCTTGTATCCCCTGATATATTTGCTCATGACCTTCTTCCCCGAAAGCCACCAGACATACGTGATCCTGCTCCTCTGCATGCCTTTTGTCTTTGACGTTTTGGCCAATAATAGGCGTATCAGCCTTTGGAAATGGAAGTCGTATGCTTTCCTTATAGTTTTTATCGCTGCCTTGCCGGCAGTCACCGGCAACGCCGCTTCCCGATGGAAGACGGATTTCAACTCTGGCGGATTCTATACCATTCACGCTTCTTTCCTGATGCTTTGCCTTATCAGCGGCATCATCCAGAGACATACCCGCCAAAATATGGGAAAAATGACCTCGTTTATTATGACCGACGGGGTGACGGGCCTCCCCTCGATCGTCGCGTATCGTGAATCTGTCCTGCCCTCCCAGCCGACCCTCGTCGCCATTGTGCGGCTGGATAATTTTAGTGAACTCTCGGCGCTTTTTGGCTATTCGTTTGCGGAAAATGCCTTGAAGCTTGCCGCCAATCGCCTTTCAGAGGTAAGACTAAAACTGGACGGGAGCGCATTCAGGCTGAGGAACAATGACTTTGGTTTTCTAAAGCCCCTTGCGGAAGGCGAATTGGCCGAAGAGACAGCGAAAACTATCCTGCAACTCCTGGCTGGGCCTTACGTCCTGCAGGAAAAAACAGTTGAGTTGAATTATCGAATTGGGTGCACGGTTAATTTGGGCGGTGATACGGAAAAAGCCTTGAATGAGGCGAGCGACGCTCTGCAGAAAGCGAAAGAGTTGGGGCTCGACATACAGGTACATGAGGAAGATCCGGGGCATGCCTTGTCTGCCGAAGCCGCCATGGCGGACCTTGTCATTTTGTCGCGCAATGTGACCAACAAGACGCTCTGTCTGTTTTATCAGCCTGTCATATCACTCGCCACGGGAAATATCGCCTGGAATGAGGCGCTGCTCCGGTTTAGGGGCAACGAAAATGAAGGCGAATACTTGGAACCGGCACGCCTCATGAAACTGGCCAACACCACAGGTCACTGGACGGCGATAGAGGATTTTGTCGTGGAAAGCGCGCTTGTGCACGCATCAAGTCCCGCCGGGTCCGTTTCCATCAACGTGGGGTTGCGGGATTTTGACAGATCTGCATTCCTGGAAAAGATTGAAGCCGGTGTGCAAAAGGCGAACGAGCATGGTTCACACGTCATTCTTGAAGTTCTTGAGGGCGATTTTGGCCGGGCAAACGAAAAGCGTTTGGAGGCGATTCAGGCTTTGCGTTCGGCAGGCTGCCTCATCGCGATAGATGATTTTGGTATAGGGTATTCGAATTACTCCCGCCTTATTTCTTTCCCAGTCGATATTGTCAAATTTGACCGTTCACTAGTCCAGACGGCAAGCTCAAGCGACGATGTCGCCATTTTAATGGAAAAATTGACCAATTTTTGTGCAGACAACGGCGCCCTAACGGTAGCGGAAGGGATCGAGACCGAAGAATGCGCTGAATTTTTCTCCCTGATGGGTGTCGATTTTGGGCAAGGATTTTTCTGGTCAAAGCCCATTCCTGAAATTCAAGCCCTGCCCGCCGGCGCCAATGACCTGAGGATCACGAAAGAGTTGTTCCTGGAAAGGCATTCTGGCAATCCACATACACTGAGACGGTATCCTTGACGCATGTACCCTGAACAGGTATCCTTTTATCCACCTTGTTTTGTAAGGAGAAACCACATGAGCGTCATTGAATATGTCGAAGCACGGGAGATTCTGGATTCCCGCGGGAATCCTACCGTGGAAGTCGATGTCGTCCTCGAAGACGGCACTCTTGGCCGGGCGGCTGTTCCATCTGGAGCTTCCACTGGCGCCTATGAGGCGGTCGAACTGCGCGATGGCGACAAGAAACGTTATCTCGGGAAGGGCGTCCTCACTGCAGTCGAAAATGTAAACACGACCATCGCTGCGGAAATCTGCGGTCTCGATGCGCTGGAACAGGTCGATATCGACCGCACCATGATCGAGCTTGATGGGACGGAGAACAAGGGCAAGCTCGGAGCCAACGCCATCCTCGGCGTCTCCATGGCCGTTTCCCGTGCCGCCGCCGAATATCTCGGCGTCCCGCTCTACAAATACCTTGGCGGACCGCACACCACACTGATGCCGGTGCCAATGGCCAACATCATCAATGGCGGCAAGCATTCCGACAACAAGATCGATTTTCAGGAATTCATGGTCATGCCTGTTGGTGCACAGTCCTTCAGGGAAGCGGTCAGGATGACTGCCGAAGTGTTCCATAACCTGAAGAGCCTGCTGAAGGCAGCCGGACACAGCACCGCAGTTGGGGACGAAGGCGGCTTTGCGCCCAATCTCGGCAACGAGGAAGCCCTGCAGTTCATCATGAAAGCCATCGAGAAAGCCGGCTATGTGCCTGGCGAACAGGTGGCCATCGCGCTCGACTGCGCCGCCTCTGAGCTTATGGAAGAAGGCGAGGGCAAGGGCTATAAGTTCTGGAAATCCAATCCCGACAAGCTTTTCACCGCGAATGAGCTCATCGAGCTTTATTCTTCCTGGGTCAAGAAATATCCCATCATTTCCATCGAAGACGGCCTGGACCAGAATGACTGGGATGGCTATGTCAAACTCACCAAAGCCCTCGGCGGCAAGATCCAGATCATGGGCGATGATTTCTTCGTCACCAACACGAAGCGCCTCGAGAAAGGCATCAAGATGGGCGCCTGCAGCTCCATCCTCATTAAGCTCAACCAGATCGGAACCGTCACCGAAACCATCGAAGCCATCGAGATGGCCAAGAAGGCCGGCTACACGGCGGTCGTCTCGCACCGCTCTGGCGAGACCGAAGATACCTTCATTGCAGACCTGGTCGTTGGCCGCGAGACCGGACAGATCAAGACAGGATCGATGTCCCGCACCGACCGCATCTGCAAGTACAATCAACTGATGCGCATCGAAGACGAGATGGAAGGCATTGCCGAGTACAAGGGCATGGGTGTCTTCTACAATATCAAGGGATGATCCGCGCATCCGGCGACTTGCGGGCTGCCCGGATTGCTGTGAATTGTGAATGAAAAAAGGCGCTTTGCTGGCGCCTTTTTTCATACGTCAGCTGTTTTAGCGCACGCGATGTCGTAAGTATCTATCGCTATCTGGAGTTCCTCGTTCGTCGGGATCACCAGTATAGTCGTGGGCGAATAGGGAGTGGATACGATTCCTTCCTTGCTGCCATTCGCCGTGTTGCGGGCATAGTCCATGACAATGCCGATGTTCTCGAGCCGGTGGCAGATGCGCTCACGCATGCGGACGCCATACTGGCCGATGCCGCCGGTGAAGACCAGGCCATCCACCTTGAAGAGCTCGGCCGAATAGGCGCCGATGTATTTCCTCACGCGATGAGCGAAGACTTCCAGGGCCTCGGTTGCGTTCTTGTCGCCAAGATCGACCGCGCCTTCCAGGTCCCTCATGTCGTTTGAAATGCCGGAAAGACCGACGAGGCCGCTTTTCTTGTTGACCATGTCGACCAAATCCTTCGACGAATAGCCCCGGTCTTCCAGGTAGCCCCATATTGCCGGGTCGAAATCGCCCGACCTCGTCCCCATCATGAGCCCTTCCAGTGGCGTGAATCCCATCGATGTGTCGACTGATTTGCCATTTTCGACAGCAGTGATCGAGGCACCATTGCCGAGGTGGCAAGTGATCAGGTTGGTATTTGCAGCGTCGCGCTTCATGAGGGCGAGCGCGCGGTTCGTGACATAGCGGTGGCTCGTTCCATGGAAGCCATAGCGCCGGATCTTATATTTCTCATAAAGCTCCCGGGGAAGGCCATAGAGATAGGCAGAGGGAGGCATGGTCTGGTGAAAAGCCGTATCGAAGACCGCGACATTGGGCCTGCCAGGGAGCATCTTCATTGCCTCCCGGATACCCGTGAGGTTGGCTGGATTGTGCAGGGGGGCCAGCTCGATGTTCGCCTCGATGGCCACGAGAACTTCGGAAGTGATGACCACCGATTCGGAAAACTGCTCGCCGCCGTGTACGACACGATGACCGATGGCATCGATCTCTTCTATCGATTCCAGGATCCCGCCCTGGGGATCGACGAGAGCTTTCGATATCCTTGCCATGGCGCAGCCGTGATCGGGCATTGACTCCTCGATCCTGATCGTCCCCTTTGGCGAATTTTGGGCAAGGAAACTGCCTGTCTCTCCGATTCTTTCCACAGTGCCCTTGCCGAGACTCTCCTTGCCGGGCATCCGGAAGACTTCATATTTGAGCGATGAACTTCCGCAATTCAGCACAAGGATGGTTTTGCTTGTCTGCTTGCTCGTCATAAAACATGCTCCTGATTTTTGATACCGTGATAGTATACCAGAAAACGGGCTTGTACCATTGGGAATGGGCTTTCTCCGAGGAAACGTCCTAGGCTATAGTCAGGAGAAGGAGGAGGGAAGATGCTGACACGCAAGCTTGATGAGGCGAGGGATGCCTGGAAAAATAAGGATGTCGAGGCTACGCGGCGTGCGCATGATGGAGGTCGGGTACCGCAATCAGGCTCAGCCGAGGAAAAGCATACGACCGGCAGCGGGAAATACATCAAGAGCGTCATCTATGGCGGGCTGGACGGCACAATAACCACCTTTGCCGCGGTCGCAGGCGTGGCAGGCGCATCACTTTCGCCAGGAGTAGTGCTGATCATGGGCCTGGCAAACCTCCTTGCCGACGGGCTCTCGATGTCCATAGGCGATTACCTCTCCTCGAAAAGCCAAAAGGAATATGAGGCTGCCGAGAGGGCGCGCGAAGCCTGGGAAGTGGAGAATTACCCGGAAGGTGAGAAGAGGGAACTGGTGGAAATCTACGGGGAACGCGGCATGTCGGACGAAGATGCCCGTGCGGTAGTGGAAATAGTGGCGAAGGACCGAAAATCCTGGGTGGATACGATGATGGTGGAAGAACTTGGCATAATATCGAGCGATGAATCCCCGATGAAGAACGCCCTGGCGACCTTTGCATCATTCGCCCTGTTCGGCTTCCTGCCTATTTCGGCCTATGTGCTGGGTATGTTCATCCCGGCGGTTGCGGCAATCCGTTTTCCCCTTGCCTGTATCCTGACAGCGGCGACGCTGTTCGGCCATGGTGCGCTGAAAACCGCCGTCACTGCCAAGAAATGGTATGTGTCGGGTCTTGAAATGCTGCTCGTGGGGAGCGTCGCCGCCATCGCAGCATACCTGGTAGGCATGCTCTTGGGTGGCTTGGCCTGACAATGATGGAGCTTTGCAAGGAGGTAGACATGAAAAAGGCTTGCGTGCTCATCGCTGATGGATCCGAGGAGATCGAGGCGCTGACGCCGGTCGATTATCTTCGCAGGGCGGGCATCGAGGTCACGCTGGTTGGCCTTCGGGGCTTCCAGGTAAAGGGGGCCCGCGGCATCGTCATCACGGCGAATGCAGTCCTCGAAAGCGTCTGCGATATACTCTTCGATGCCCTGATCATCCCTGGCGGCATGCCTGGCGCCTCGAATATCGCTGCTTCGGCCAAGGCTGTGGAGATGATCAAACGCCATTACAGGGAAGGCAAGATCGTTGCGGCAATCTGTGCAGGTCCGGCGGTGGTCCTTCAGGGCGCCTGCGGCCTTTTGGACGGCAAACGCTTCACGGCATTCCCTGGCACGGAAAGCCAGGTGCCGCGGGGCATTTTCGTGCCGGACAGGGTCGTCCGCGATGGTACCATCATCACGTCGAGGGGCCCGGGAACTGCAGGCGAGTTTGCCGTCTCGATCATCGAGTGCCTTTCAGGCAGGCAGGCCGCACAGTCCGTTGCCGAGGCAGTCCTGCTGCACTGAATGGATGATGTTCGAACCGCGGCTTAAATCGACGTTCAGGTCAGGCGGCCTTTGGTCGCTCAATTTGGAGGGTGACAAGGAGATTATTAGCTGGTATAGTCTTGTTCTTGGAACAAGGGGAGATCGATTGCGCCCAATTCCAGTCCCTTTTGAGGAGCATATCTGATGAAGACTATCGCCGCGTTTATACCGGTATATAAGCAGCCCAAGAATGCTGCTTCCCTGGCCAGCTCCCTTTCGGCGGAAGAATTCGAGGGCTCTGAGACGGTCGTCATGGTGGACGGAGAAACTACTCCCGGGATTGCTTTGGCGCTCGAGCAGATCCGACAGCTTCCCCGGGTGAGGGTTATCGAGGGTGTTCCCCATCTTGGCAAGGCTGCAGCCCTGTATCGCGCGGTGGCAGCATCAAGATATGACAATATTATAGTTCTGGATAACGACGTGGCGCTGGAGCCGGGGGTTGAACTTTTCAAAGGCTGTTCCAGTCTGCTCGAGTCGAATGACCTCGTCGAGTTGCCCAAAGCTGCTGTGGGTAAGGGACCGGTCGCCGCCATGATGAAATATGAGTTCCTTTCGAACATCATTGGAACGACAATCATTTCCCGTAAGACGGGGCGCTGTCCTTCGATGAATGGGGCTGCATTCGCCGTCCGGAGAAAGCTCTTCGTGGAGTTGAAGGGCCTTTCTCCCATCATCAATGATGATACCGACTTTGCCGCCCGCGCCATGCTGGCAGGGGCACGTTTTACGACCGACCCCTCGGTTCGCGTGCTCAACGAAGTTCCCGAGACTCCCGGCGAGTGGCTTAAGCAGCGCAAGCGCTGGGCAACCGGTTTTGGGCTGTGGAGCACTACCTATCTGCCAAAACTCAGGAAGAGAGAGCCGAGAATCTCAAGAGACATGGCACTTTCTTCGATACCATTTGCCATGCCTTTCATGACGACAGTGCTTGCGCTCGTGATGGCAATAATTGGTCCAGGGCGACTTGGCGGCGGTTTGGGCGGCACCCTGATAGTGGTAGCCAGCTTTCTGGCTTTTCTTCTGTACGGCTCATATTTTTCGCACATGGCCAGATATTACGGCCAAAAATTCAACTGGATTTCCTATGTGTTCTTTGCCTTGATTTATTGCCCGATCTGGGCGATCTCCTCGACGCTTGGCAGCTTCTCGGTCAAGCTGAACAGGCTTCCCAAGCTCGACTGGGTCTACGGAGCTTCGAAACAGGACAAGACGCCCTAAAGCAAGGGCCTCCGCTGAATGAATTGAACGAACGCCAGCCTTTATGAGGCTGGCGTTCGTTGTTTTTAGGGTTTTGTCCCTGAGTTTTGTCCTTGAGTCGTGGCTGCATCAAGCGCGGTGCCGGGCTTCATGCGATTTTTGTGCTGCCTGCGGAATATGCCATCAGAACCCTGGATATAAACATTGGACTTTATCGGCACGGTGAAATAGATTACCGAGCCGAAGAGAATATGCAGGTAGAAGGTGCCCAGTCGCCAGATGAGGATGGCGCTCATCGTCTCTGCAGGTTTTCCTGTCAGCGCGCCAAGCACAAGCACAAAGCTGGCTTCGACACTGCCCGCGGCGCCAGGCGTCGGGATAAAGACCGATACGATGCTGCACAGGATGAAGGTCAGCAGGAATTCTGGAATCGGCACATTGGGTCCGACGAATGAGACAAGGGGAGCATAGAGCGCAAGGGCATAGATCAGCTGATCGACGATGTAAAGGCCCATATCCGCAAGTATTGCGCCCGTGTTGTTCACCCAGAGCAACTTGAAGCCCTTGCCAAGGTCTTCGGTCCAGACGCAGAACTTCTCGGCCCATGCATCGTCTTTCGACACTTTGGCGATGAATCTGCCAAAGCGCGATTTGTCCAGCTTGAGGGCAAGGGAACCCAGCAGATGCGGATTCTTGAATGCCAGGATAAGGATCACCGTCAGCCCCAAGGTCGCTACCATGCCGATTATCAGCAGGTAAGAACCTTTCCCCGCCATCGCCATGAGGTTTATTCCCTTCCTGAAGAAAATGAAAACTATGAGAAGCTGGACAAGGTTGCTTTCCATGAGGCGGGA